>JAZKIX010000183.1:30197-52721 GCA_040384645.1 Pseudomonadota bacterium
CGGACAAAGCAGAACTGGCGAGTGGAACAACAAGTGCCGATAATTGTGTATTCCCAAACGTTGGGACAGTAACGAGATCAATTTCTTCTGCAGCAGCGATAGCTGGCGCTAGAAATTGAATCGCAGCTAAAAATTTGAGTGTGAAAAAACGGGTAACAGGCATTATTTAACCTTTTTTATTCGCATGATCTTCTAGCTGCGTATCGAAGAAAATCGCTAGAAATGCAGTATTGGGATTGAGCAACAGTGTTAATTATAGTCACAGTTTACTCACTAGCAATAGATAATTTAAGTAATTCACGATGCGGCCAATATCCGACCTCATGCGTCGAACGAAATAGCATATGCCAAGATGAAGAGAATGACCTAGAGTTCGAAACTGGCGGCAGTTCCAGTATGGATGGGCTTGAGTAACGAGCAGTTGATCTGGTATGCCGCGATTTTGCGATCTTCGTCCGAGTGCCTTGAGGTAGGTAATTCATGGTGCAATCGGTTGAGGTGCTGAGTTGCATCTGCACATAGGTTAAAGTAGCAAGCTAGTACCTTCTCCCACGATCTTTTCCGGAGAGTCTGCAGTGAAGGCGCTATTAGCATAGATCAAGACCTAGTCAGGCAAAGTCGATCAAGGGCTGGCAATAGGTTAGTCGAACCCAAAAACGCTTTGGCGAGCTGGCCGTCGTCAAGAAAAATGATTTGATGATATAGAAATAGTGGCGCTTGGAAGCCAAATAAGCGCGAGGGACTTCGGTGCGCTAGAGTGATTAGTTGGTGTCGAACCTTTTGATGGGAAACTGTTTGTATAATCTGGGCCGTTGAGTGTTTTGACGATCGCTTTCAAAGTAAAAATTCCTGAACGGAATGCGTCGTCTTCATTATTCGAACCTAAATTATGCATTTCTAACGCGGTTGTATTGTTGATAATGGTTAAGCGTGACACACGGACAACTGTTACCGTTAAAGGTACGTTATTTGTCCCTGAGTGTCGGTCTGCACCTTGATCGGTCGCTTATATTGCATGTATTGGTTGTCAGATGGGCATTAACGGCTGTAACCCATACAGGCAATCTGCCGCCCGCCGTCATTGAACTGCACATGAAAGTAAAACCTACTGTTGTGTTCGAATTAGACCCATTACACTATCGAAATCACTGTTGCCCAATGGTTAGTGTGGGCACACCAGGCGTAGTATTTCCAGCATTTTTGTTGTTGCCAAAAGAAATTATTTGTCCGCCGCCAGATGAAACTAGTCCTTGTGGATTGCCAAAAATAGTTGTGTTAGATAGATATATTTTTGCAGCACTACCATTGGAAAGAATGCCTGATTGAGCACCATTACTGACACTAGAATTTTCAATAAACATTTCAGCTGCCCCGCTTGATGAGAACACAACGAAACCGTTACCAGGCGATGTGTTGGAGGCTAAACTATTCCGTACCATTGCCTTAGTGTTGGCTTCTATGCGCATGCCAAAGTTGTTTTGATCGAACCGTACATTGTCGAGCGACACAGTTGCTGCTACACCAACTGGTTTAACGAGAATTCCGCCGCCTCCATTTATGGGATCGATCACATTTCGTATTATAGTGTCTCTTACAAACAGTGCATTGTTTGCTGTTGGATTTTGAGCATCGATTCCAATGCCACGAAAATTCTCAATAACACAATTTTCAACATGTAATTCTTTACCATTGATAAACCGAATTCCGTTTAACCCAGGGGATGCGGTCGCACTAAGGCCCTGCATATGGATACCTCTAATCGTCACGACATCGGTCGCTGATGCATTAACAATAATCGCATTTGTTCCTGAGGCCAAAATACTGGCCATTAACGCGGCACCATCAATAGTAATAGACTTGGTAATTGTGACTGCTCCAAATCCGCCTGAGTCAATTACATTGATTTCACCACCAGCAGCAGTTTTGGAAATTGCCCCTGCAAACGTTTTGCAAGGTGCGGTGCGGCTACATGGGTTGACATCGTCACCGACACCAGAAACCCAAGTCCTTGTAGCTTGAGCGGACACCAACTGGGACGAAAATATTACCACCAGTAATAATAAAATCTTAAAATATGCGAGCGGCGATTTAAACATTTGAATTTCCTTGACGTAAACGATGATTTTATCAAGATTAACTGCTCTTAACAGTGTGAGAAATTTGTATTCGGGTTTTTATTTTTGGCAATCGGTAACTATTCAGCTCCCTTGAAGGAAAATTTGATGCCTTTAAAATCAGTAACTTACTGAGCGATAAAAATGGCTGTATAGACAGTAAACGCATTTTTCGCTAAATTTCTAGCCATAAACGGGGGCCTAAATGCAATTTCTGCTGGTAAGTCTTTGATTTGTATGGTTTGAATAGTTACGACAATTGAAAAGATCAAATTCTGAATAAGTAAAATAAAAATGGCACTGAAGCTATCAGTACTCTGATGCGGTGAGTAAATAATTTTTCAATGAGAAATCAAATCTCATCGAGACAGCCGGAGGAGATTTGATTTCTTTCCTTAAATTCTTTTGCTATCTAACGGAGACTGCACCGTTAGAGGTTGTATCAATTGTGGGAAAACTGTTGGTTCCACTTTGGAACGTAGTAGTTATGCAACCTGTAGTGAATATTCTCAATGGGGTTCCAGCTGATTTCGCCGTCAAAGCCATCGCAAGAATGCTCTTCAAATTTGGATGATTTGCAGGAATATCGAAACGTGCAGCATTACATCCGGCTTCTAAAACAGTGGCATCAAGAATAACATTAATGCTACCGTCTCCATAGCTTCCGACAGCCACAACATTAGCATTAGTGACGGCATTGCCATAGGCAAATCCCGCAAATGACAACATCGGTAAGGCTAAAAAAATAGAAAGTTGTTTTTTCCAGGAGTTTTTAAAATTGATACTCATATTTTTCCTCATTTTTAAATAATTAAGTGACAAAATAACACCATTTTCCATCCAAATACACCAACTAAAAACACACCATCATTTTTTCTGAAAATATATTGATCATAATACTGTTTCGTACAAGAAAAACGTCTTACTAGTATTGCACATAAGTTTCACTTTAGCACTAAAAAGGCTATTTATCGAGCATTTACATTGAGTAGCCTATGTCAAACGTAAAAATAAATGCATTATTTTAAAATGATTTTAACTTGGTCAGAAAATCCGAATACACCCCCCGGATTCCTTCCACTAATTCAATCTGCGCCCGCCAGCCAATTGCTGTCATCCGAGAAGTATCTAACAGTTTGCGTGGTGTACCGTCTGGTTTGGATGTATCGAATTCAATCTTGCCTTCAAATCCAACTGTCGCCATGATCGTTTCGGCTAACGTTTGGATTGTGACATCAGTTCCTGTGCCGACATTGAATAATCTTTCTTCCAGATCTTGCTCCATCAAGAATACACAGGCATTGGCCATATCGTCGACATGCAAAAACTCTCTCATTGGTTTGCCAGAACCCCATACAACAACCGTTTTATCGCCGCGTACCTTTGCCTCATGCGCTTTACGAATTAGGGCAGGCAAAACATGGCTGTTATTGAGGTCATAATTGTCATTAGGCCCGTACAAGTTAGTTGGCATTACGCTTATGTAATGTGTGTCATATTGTCGGTTATAACTCTCGCAGAGTTTGATTCCTGCTATTTTTGCAATGGCGTAAGGTTCGTTTGTTGGCTCTAAAGGCCCAGTAAGCAAGTATTCTTCTTTTATCGGTTGTGGACAATCGCGCGGATAAATACAACTCGAGCCTAAAAATAGCAAGCGTTGGACACCAGTTGTCCAAGCAGCGTGCAGTACATTGGTTTCTATCATTAAATTTTGATAAATAAACTCGGCGCGATATGTATTGTTGGCTTGTATCCCACCTACCTTGGCTGCCGCAAGAAAAACATAGTCAGGGCGCTCCTGCGCAAAAAACTTTGTCACTGCTGCCTGATCTGTTAAATCCAGCTCCGTATGGGTTCTGGTTACGATGTTCGCGTAACCATTGCGAGTCAGTTGACGAATAATTGCAGAGCCAACCATGCCTCGATGGCCTGCCACATAGATTTTTGCCGTGTTCTTCATGATCCTATTCGTGGTAGTCATAGGTGGAGAATCCATGCTTCTTGACCAGTTCGTCGCGCTCAGCACTTTTCAGATCTTCACGTACCATCTCTGATACCAGTTCTTCAAAACTTATCTTGGGTACCCAGCCGAGTTTTTCTTTGGCTTTTGTGGGATCACCCAATAAGGTTTCTACCTCAGTAGGCCGGAAATATCGTGGGTCAACCTTGACGATGACCTTGCCTTTGTCATCTGTGCCCGTTTCGTCTACGCCATTACCTTGCCAGTGGATAATGATACTCAACTCTTTTGCAGCTGCATCCACAAAATCGCGCACACTGTATTGCACGCCTGTGGCGATTACAAAGTCTTCAGCTTTGTCTTGCTGCAGCATCAGCCATTGCATTTCGACATAGTCCTTAGCATGACCCCAGTCGCGTTTAGCATCCAGGTTGCCCAAAAAAAGGCAGTCCTGCAGTCCTAGCTTGATGCGCGCCAGCGCTCGAGTAATTTTGCGTGTGACAAACGTCTCACCTCGGACGGGAGATTCATGATTAAACAGAATTCCGTTGCAAGCATACATTCCATAGGCTTCGCGATAGTTTACCGTGATCCAATATGCGTAAAGCTTGGCCACCGCGTAAGGGCTGCGCGGGTAAAAGGGTGTGGTCTCCTTTTGCGGAGTTTCTTGTACTAATCCATAAAGCTCCGACGTAGAAGCTTGATAAAAACGAGTCTTTTTTTCCAGACCAAGGATGCGAATCGCTTCCAGAATACGCAAAGGACCGAGTGCATCCGAGTTCGCGGTGTATTCGGGTTCTTCAAACGATACCGCCACGTGGCTCTGTGCCGCCAAATTGTATATTTCGTCCGGTTGCACTTGCTGAATGATGCGAGTGAGGCTGGATGAGTCCGTCATGTCTCCGTAATGTAAGATGTGAAGCTTCAGTTTCAGGTTCTTTTCGTGCGGGTCTTGATACAGATGGTCGATTCGGTCGGTATTGAAGAGCGAAGATCGGCGCTTGATCCCGTGGACAATGTAGCCCTTCTGCAGCAAAAGCTCTGCCAGATACGCCCCATCCTGACCGGTTATTCCGGTTATAAGCGCTACTTTAGTATACTTTGTCATTTTGAAATCACCTCTAAATTTGAATCAAATTTCAATGCACTATCGAGTTTTAAAAATAATGCACTCAATTTTCGTGAATCTTTATCTGTGCTAAATGTTTTGTCGATTGTTAATTCATATTCGCCGCAAGGAATATTGCGAATATCAAAAACTATTTCTGCTTTTCCGAAACTATTTACTATTGACGAAGAAATAATACTTTTGGAAATTCTGTTTTGAATAGAAAGTGAGAATGGGGGGGGGTAATTTTGCAAATTAGGATTCTGGAAATCAGCAGAAAAATACAATTTCCCAGTGACAAGTTTTTCGGCGCATAGTTCTTTGGTGCCGATCTCTAATGGCAGTTTAGAGCTGATCCAATTATCCCCAAAACTGGCATACTGCAGATAATATTGAATATTTGGCCTATACCAAATATCAAAGATTCGTCCTTTTTTTGAAATTTCAGTAATTTTTCTAAAGCCAAGAACGTTGGATCTATCCGAAAAAAGTTCGTGAGTTTCTTTTATGCGATCGTTGATTCCAAAATGGGTCGGGAAAAAATAATTTTCATGTGCTGTTATAAAAAAATTTATCGACGAATCAAAAAGAAGATAGTCAGCAGAATTCATATTTTTTGAGTATATGTCCGCGACGCCACCATAACTGAAATTACTAGCATTTTTCCATGATAAGCCACGGACATCAAGCGCCCCCATGCCGTGAAAATTGGATGCTATCGTGGGTGTGCCAGGGGCTTTATTCAAGACCGAAGAAATTTCGAATGATATTTCAGACAGATCTTTCTGTTGTTTTAAATATGGGACTTCAATACGCCATGAACGATGAAGAAAGAACATGCAAAAAATAGAAATTACAATAAAAAATGTATTTCCTTGTAATGCTCTAATTTTATTGAATTTCCTTATTATTGAAAATTCATTTGATAGTATTTGACGCCCAAGTTCGAAAGAAATAAAAGCAAGCGCAGAAAAAATCCAGAATACAGTCTGTATATTTAATGAAGATGCCGCGAGTAGGGGGAAACAAACAGAGAACGCTATTCCGATAATAATTGCCACTTGTTTATTGGATATTGCTTTTGCGAATAAACTAAAAACGACCAGAAGAACGGTCGCGGGGATTGCCATTGGGTTATAAAGAAATAAAAATTTACCATAATTGCGAGTCACATCGAATCGGTCAGTGACTCCTGCCATAGCCTTCCAGACTGCCGCGGTTCTACCGAAACTTGCGCTGTAAATATACTCAAAGGCAACTTTGTAATGCTCAAAAAAAATGGGAGTTGTTAAGATCAATACAAGGCCAATGTAACGTAGTGTCTTGAATACATGTTGCTTGTCTCTCCATAGAGAGTAATGAATGGCAGAATATGCTGTTGTCGCTGATAGTATGAAAACAATGTCGACTGTCCGTAATAGCAAGCCAAATATGGCTAGAGCCGCAAGATAGACTTCTCTGCGCTGATGATTCGAGACGAGCGTGAGGAGAAAAGCAAAAATCCATAAACCCACCGAAAATTCAGATGTCAGTGTGGTAAAAAGTCGAAAAAATAGCGCGTGAGAGCAAAGCAATAAAGTTACTATATAAGCATAAGTGGCTGATCTTATTTTTGTTAAATAGGTCGCGAACAAAAAAATGTAGAGAGAATTGATCAGTGTCGGCAGGAGATTATTATCTATGACACGAAAAAAAACAGCTGCAATGATTACACTCAGTGCATTTGTTATGGGCCATAACATTACATAGGCATCGCCATTTTTCAGCTTAAAATCTGTGTGATTAAATAACCAGGAATTGATAATTTTGGCATTGTTGAAATAAGTTAATCCATCGTAATCAGGAATGTATGGTGAGTAGTTCCCGATAAGTACAATTGCAGCAAGCGTAATAATTGCTAATGCAAGCCATATGAATTTTAAAATGCTGGAATCGGTTTTAAACATGCTGATTTTTATCTAGAATAAATTTACTGATGATTTCAGTAATGTGACTGACATGGTTTTCTACACCGACCCAAAGTGGCAAACGTAGCAAGCGATTGGATAGTTCCTCGGTGTTTTTTAACTCGGAAGTTGATTGGCCGTACCTAAGGCCTGCCGGTGCTCTATGCAGTGGTACGTAATGGAATACTGCGCTCACTCCCTCAGCCTTTAGCGTTTCGATTAGTCTTGTACGGCTATCCAGCGAATCAAGCAGAATGTAGTACATATGAGCATTGTGCTGGATCCACGCTGGCAAAATGGGACGGCGTAACATGCCAGTCTCTTCTAGCGAAGCAAACGCACTGTGATATTGCTGCCAGATACGCAGACGTGTGTTGGTGATGGCTGTAGCATCCTCCATTTGAGCCCATAGAAAAGCGGCTATCACCTCACCTGGCAAATAAGATGATCCGATGTCTACCCAAGTATATTTGTCGACTTGCCCACGAAAGAACTGGCTCCGGTTGGTCCCTTTTTCACGGATTATTTCCGACCGTGCAGTAAATCGGTCGTCATTCAACAGCAAGGCGCCACCCTCTCCACAAATAATATTTTTTGTTTCATGAAAGGAATAGGCACCTAGGTGCCCGATTGTACCCAACGGCTTGCCCTTGTATGTTGACATGATCGCCTGCGCCGCATCTTCGATAACCAGGAGATTGTGGCGTTCTGCGATGCTCATGATTGCGTCCATTTCACACGCTATCCCCGCATAATGGACTGGTACGATTGCTTTAGTACGCGCGGTAATGGCCTGTTCTATTTTTGTTTCATCAATATTGAGCGTATCCGGGCGAATGTCGACAAAGATGGGTACTCCACCACGCAACACAAAGGCGTTCGCAGTCGAGACAAATGTATAAGATGGCATAATCACCTCATCGCCTGCTTGAATATTCGCCAGGATTGCCGCCATCTCTAAGGCTGCGGTGCATGAATGCGTAAGTAATGCTTTTTTTGCCCCGGTTTTTATCTCCAGCCACTCGTGACATTTTTTTGTAAATGGGCCATCACCTGCCAATTTATTATTGAAGTGGGCCTCAGCAATGTAAGAAAGCTCTCTGCCAGTCATGTGGGGCTTATTAAAGGGAATATTTATCATTTTTTGGTTAGGCAGATATACACGGTCAGCAATGAGTAATTATGCATTTCGATTCACTGTTCTTTCTTATTATTAAGTAGGGCTGAAAATACAAAATAGCGAAAAGTCACGAAAAGAAATCCCGCGACAACAATAATTGCGGTAGCCTGAACCAATTGATGCGAATAGCCGAGCCTATCCACAAATATTAATAAGATAATAAAATTAACTAGGTATCCGAGAGAGTGGGCAATTAAATACCTGAAAGCTGACTTAGATACATCTCCTTCATGGGTAAATGACCATTTTCGATGTCCAATAAACCCAAGCATTGCTCCGGTGAGATACAACAAAGTCATGCTTATTTTTGGCGAAATCCCAAGGCATGTCATTATCAAATAAACAAAATAAATTATTGCATTAGTTATTATTCCTACCATGCCATAACGAATTAGTTGCCGCATTGATTTTCCTATTTATATCTCATTCGACAAAACTCCATCGTTCGTCATGTGATAGATGTCCTGCGCATTACTGAATTTAAAGCCAAGTGACGAATATAGATTCAGTGCAGCGAGATTGGCTGCGGAAATGGAGCTGATGACTTCATCATGGCCCGATGCGAGTAATTCGCTACACACCGCGCTCCACCAGTATTTCGATAGACCTTTGCCTCGATACTCTTTGGCCAATGCGTGCAACACGAGACTATTGCCGCTACAACCGATAAAGCCAGCCAGCATGCCCTGCCAGTACAAGCCATAAACCTGTTGGGTATCCAGTAGCTGCTTTAGCCAGTTGTCATAACGCAGATCTGCAGAAGTCTTTGGCAGATTAAAATCACGATGAAAGCGCCCGTGCTCGAACGTGCCGTGACAGATAGAAAAAGCAGATTCGGCATCTATCACTGGTGAAATGGTCGCACCCTCCAGTTGAGATTGGCGCAATTGATTTGCATTGCAATGAGGTGCTATCAAAGTGTCGCAGTAATAGAAGCCGAATGCATGCAGCAGCCGCTTATCGGATAAAGGACTTACTTTGATGGTGTAATGTCCGACCGTGTGGGCTGCATCTTGCAGCGCTTCTTCCGAGTAATTCAGTATTTCCCAAGTTGGAAAACCAAGCGCCTCGGCGTCCCATGGTGTCGCTCTAATCAGTGGATGTTGATTCATTGAATGTTATGTTTCTAACTATATATAGAGGGCGCTTCTTGCTTTCGTCGAATGTTTTTCCGAGGTAGATACCAATTATCCCTAGGATCGAAATAATTATTCCGCCAATAAAATAAAATGAAACGATCAAGCTGTTCCAGCCGGGAACAATTGACCCATATATCAGTGCGTGGCCGAAGATATAGGTACCGTATATAAACGAAAAAAAGGCCATCAAAAAACCTAACCGTACTGCGAGCCGGAGTGGTTTGTCTGAATAAGCGATGATGGTCTCGGAAGCGAGCTTCCACAATTTTCTGAAGGTGTAGGTTGACTTCCCCTCAAAGCGTTCAGCGTGCGCCACTTCAATGCTGGCAGTCGGAAAACCCATCCACTGCACTAGTCCGCCAAAAAACCGAAGTTGCTCTCGCATCATTTGAAATTGCTTGACCACTTGATTGGACATGATCCGAAAATTCCCACTTTCGCCATCATATTCAATATCGGCGAGATAGCTGAATATTTTGTAGAATATCCGTGAAGTAAAACGTTTAAGCCGTGGATCCTGTCGCGTACCGCGCCGTGCTAGCACAACGTCGAAACCCTCCATCGCCTTAGCGTAGAGTTTTGGAATTTCCTCAGGTCCATCCTGTAGATCGCAATCCATCACTACCACCCAGTCACCACTGCAATAGTCCAATCCTGCGGTAATTCCGTAATGTTGGCCAAAATTACGACTGAATTGAATACCACGAACACGCGGGTCAATTACGGCAAGTTGTTGAATCTTCCGCCATGAGTTATCCCCACCACAATCCTCAACCAAAATAATTTCAAAATCAGATGATATTGTTTCCAGTGATACTTTAAGTCGCCGATATAGCTCGTCAAGACAATTCTCGGCTTTGTAAACAGGGATAACCACGGATAGATGTGGTGTGGTCATAGGGCAAGATATCTTTTCATTTTGGCTGGCGCGCCCATATCATTGGCTTTGTTCTAGAGTGAAAATTTTTTCAAAAATCAGGCGACATTTTTTTGAAAATGTATTCATATCCACGCGCAAAGAATGAAAATCAGGTGTAAAAAAAATATGAATATTGAATTGCTGGAATGTTTTTTTAATCTCTATTTTACGTTAAAAATTGGTGTTCTCATGAAATTCTGATCTTGCCGAAAGCGATTCCAACTCTTTTAGTATCGGGGCCGCCGACTAACTTCTGGGACGAAGTGGCAAATGGAATTTGTAATGTAGTGATTTTTATGTTCTTTACTCCATTCATTACAAGTGCAATTTTTTGCATTTTCTCGGGATGCCCTGACGCGATTAAAAAACTCGCTCCTTGTCTGATACGCGAATTTTAATCGGATTTTTTACATTTGGTCAAAATGCAGCGACGTCTAACTTAATTGCAAAATTTCTGGTAGTGAATTTGTAAATTCAATTCCGCTTCATCAGCTATTGACCCAGCCAAAAAATTCCTTTTCGTCTGTCAGGCCAGTTACATTTGACATAAATGTTGCGTAGCCATCTCTTTTGAAATCTATCCATCGGGAAAAGTCGCAGATGTATAAGATGTTTGCGATTCCATTTCATGGTATACCGGCTGACTATGCACTTTAGAACTTTTTGTGCATTTGTCCGCTTACACCCCGCAAACAGAATTAACGTACTTACTACGAGCAAGAAAAAATATTTTTATTTTTATATTCATATGCCAGTTACACCTAGAAATTTCTTGAGTCCATACGCGCGATCAGTGATCGTGTGTCGAAACAAATAAAGTGATATTGCTTTTTTTATTTGCCTATGCGTAACTGTTCGACCTAGCTCTTGCTGGCGAATTCTATCCATTTCCAAGTAGCCAATCTCTGAAATTGCTGCTGATGTTTTTTGCTTTTCATGAATTCGAAACGCGCCAAGAAAACGCGGTAGATGTGCAAATTTGGCACCGGCTTTACGGAAACGAATTAACAAGTCCCAATCCATTGCAAAGCGAAATGATTCGTCTATTCTTCCACCAGAACGTTCCCAAATTGAGCGTCGCCAAAACATTGTTTCTTGAGGCACATAGTCAGCCCAAGACAATATTTTGTCATTGTGCCCAGGCAATATCCACCTTCCAATTTGCATATCGTTTTCATCAATCAACAGACGATTACCATATACAACGTCAATTTTTGGATGGCGAATAAAGTAGTCTGCAACATAGGCTAGTGTGCCTGCCAGCAGTATATCGTCCGAGTTAACCCAAGCCATAATTTCGCCTGTACTGTGTTTGAATCCGCGGTTAATCGCCTGCGACTGGCCGGTGTCGTCACACGATTCCCATCGGGTCAATTGATGTTCGTATTTCTTTAACACCGAAACGGTCTGATCTGAGGATCCTCCATCTTGTATTACATATTCTATTTTTGGATAATGCTGCTCTAGAATGCTTTGTATTGTTCTTTCGATAAAATGCCCTTGATTGTATGATGGCGTGACTATTGTGAACATTGGTAATTGCTCATGCTTGGTCTCACATCGATACGTGGATATATTACTCAAGCGAATAGGGCCATGTTGATTTAAGTTGCCTAATCGAGGTGTTAATTTTGCCTTAATACGAGAAATTATACGAAATGAAGAAGCCCGAGGGTTAAGTATAAAATTGGCCATACGATAGGCTTTAATTGCACGGGAAAGATCCTGAATTACCGCTTCTTTTTCTTCTAGCTCTGATACTTCGGTCAGACTACGGTTTTTATTTGAATAAAAATTAAATTTCCCATTAAGTGGCGTAGGCACTTCGACCAAATTTTTTTGTGTATGTGCTAACGCTGCTTGTAGATCTGCGATTGCGCTATCTTTTTCAGCATGTGCTAACTGCATTTTTGACAGTGCTAAATCTTTCTGAGCTAAAGCGGATTGCGTATAAGAAAGCGCTTCATCTTTGTATGCTAAAGTGGTTTGCGCTATTGCTAGATTTTTCGCTTGTTCTTGAATAGCCTTTTCTTTGGCGACTAAATCTAGCCACAGTTGTTTATGCGTTGAAAAAACTGTCGTAACCGCTAGCCAATCAATTCCATATTCATAACCATACTGTTGCACCGCACGTTCTATCTCGTTGGGAGTAAAAAGAATGGTGTCATTAATCACTGAAACTACATGGTTTTCACTTAATGATTTTAGTGCCTCTAAAATTTGATTAAATGTGGGCCATTGCGATATATCGTGAGGTGCCGTAGGCGGTGCAAGGAAGAGCCGGGCATCATCAATAATAATTAAGCTATTTTTGTTGAGTCGTCCAATCGCCATGATCTCGTGAATTAGAGGGCATTGGGAAATCGCGCCTGCTGTGTTGTCTGCGACGCACCAATGCGCATCGAGAAAATATAATGTCGACCTATTAGTTAACGTCGGTGCCAGTTTGGTCAGGAATGCTGTCGAACCGCCGTGAACAAGATGAATATTAGCTTGGCTGAAACGTGCACGCGCTTCCTCAAAGCGTTCCGCCGAGAGTTCGACTGAGTGAATTTCTAAAAAACAATCCTTAACTGAGTTTATGGTTTCACCTTGGAATGTTCCAGTTTCGACAAATACGTCGAGGTGAAGTGCTTCTTTTAATGCTTCCACCAACTTCCGGTCCAGTGAGAAATTTACTGCCCCCATAATTTACCTTATTAAAATCTTACTTCGCCAAGTAGCTTGGTTGGTGCTGGCAATGTATAAATAAACATAACGCGTCGGCAAAAATTCAAAAAGAGGACAATGATTTCGCCACTACTTTGATTTTCGCAGAAACGGAATCAGATTGACACAGTATTGATTTTGCAATTCAATAGAAATTTCTATCGCATGATCGCTAATAAAGCAACGTATTTTTTTAGTTTTTACGTGCGTAGAATTTTAAGTTCACAGTCTTGTTTTTTAATAAGCTCAAGTCTCTCGCGGCATGCCTGGGCGAGATTCCGAATTTCTAGTTCTTTACCTACAAGTTCTTTTTCCAATTTTAAATTGCGCCGAGTTAGCAGTTCGATCTGGTTATTTGTTTGCTGCGTATTGTCGCCGTTTACTTTCAAATTAGGATCGGTTTCGACATTACTTTCTGGAAGGCACAACCACCATTCATCATTATTTTCGTACCCTATGGATGTTAAAAATCCCGGATATAAATTTTCCCATAATTTTCCATGCTCACGAGTAAAGTGATTGCGCCAATCACCGGGAAGTCCTTTTCTGTAATGGCTTAATATGTCCGTTTCGCCCGGATTCCTCCCGCTACGGGTTTTGAATGATAATCGCGCTATAACCGTTTCGAGAACATCAGGTGGCAATTTCCATCCTAGCCAATCTACTAGCTTGTTGAATTCTGCATGCTGGTCTTGTACAAGAGTTTCATATCGTACGACATATGTGTCATCTTTAACATCAATTTCCCACGTTCGATAGAAACGTATAAAGGATGCTACATCCCCAATCAACCACGTTATACGTTCACTGTTGCATGCCATGGCAGATAGTTTATCTCTGACGTAATTTACAAATACGGTCGGCCCATGGCTATAAAGCATAGAATAAAGAAAAGAAATCAATTGGTCTCGAGGGTCTCTTAATACCACAATCGCTTTGTCACCCACGCATTTCCACGACTCCCACTCGATCCGGCTCATTGTGAAAATTGGGCCACTAAAGGTGTTTTCCGGCAGGATAAATTGCCCTTTTGTCGGATAATCAAATGTTATTCCTGAGTATGAAATACCTGAGCATTGAGATATTTCAGCCGCGCAAAGAACATCTCGAACCCATTGGCTACCACATTTTTTTAGCGTGATATGAACTATCCTACCGTTTTTCAAATGATTTCCTTTCATTATTCAGACGAGTGTATTTAATTCAAGTCGATATTAAAGTGCGGAATTAAGTTTTAATCTTTCCTCCGCAATTACGTTCAGTTTGTCGATGAGCACTAACCTTTCGTCTGCAATTCGATTGATTTGATTGATGAGATCTAAGCGTTCTTTGCACGCATGTGATAGCAACTGAATTTCATTTCGCTGTGCTTGATTTTCAAGTTCTAGGTTACTTACCTTGGCAGCGAGTGCTTTATTAGTAGTTATATGTGCGGAGATTAGGTTCAAGTTTGATTCGTTATCATCAGATTCTTTCGGCTCGTGATTATGGGGTAACAACTCCCACCAAGTATCTTCTTTTTCATAGCCCAAACGGCGCATACAACCGGGATATAGATCCTCCAATAATTTTCCTAGTGAACGATTAAAATAGTTTCGCCAATCACCTGGATTGGCAGTTCTGAAATGACTAAATTTATCTTCAACCCCTTTCAACCGGCCGGACTGCCGTTCGAAAGAAAATTGTTCAACGGCATTTATTAAGGCAGTTTTTGAAAATTCAATATCTGTCCATGATGCCACTTTTATAAAAGTAGCAATTTGATCAGTGACCAGATTCTCATAATGAACAATCATGCATTCAGCAGGAATATCTTCGCACCAAGACAAATAAAATGGGATTCTTGCTTCAGTCATCATCAATAATTTCAGATTGGTACTGATAGATTTTTGCGATGAAAAAATTTCCCGCCAGCAATTTATTCTTGTGTCAGCCTCGTGACTATATAAAAGCGAAAACAATAGGGAGACCAGACGATCACGTGGGTCACGGAGGACAACGAACGCCTTATCACCTGGGCGACGAAGCGTCGTCCAGTCGTATAAAGAAAGAGTGAATACAGGTGAAAAGAAATTACCTTCGCGATCGAATAACTTTCGATTTGCGTGGAAATCCAGATTCCCGGTGGATTTTCGTAGAGCTTTTTCTGACCAAATACCTTCTTCTGAAAGTACATCCCTTACCCATTGACTTCCACATTTTGGTAGCGTGATATGAAATATTCGTTGAGTCATTATTGGAGTGCTTTTTCAGTTTTTATACAACGCCCACGTGTTGGAATACCAAACATGCCTAAAAATGGTGCTGGCGAGGACTTATAATCCCAATTTACTTTGATCGGCCCGATCCAACCAGATTCCTCTCGATCGTTTGAGTCTGATGTGGCTGTAGGATTGCTGCAAATTATTTTTAAGGCATAGAGCCCACCCTCAATCGTCATGTCTAGATCAAATTCAAAAATTGTAATTGATTGATCTACCCCATCCAATATTTCTATACCCAGCAAACGATTATTTGTCGAGAAAATAATTTGATCATATTTATTCTTGAACATTAGGCCGATACTAAGTGGCATCCCTGAATGGTCTGAACGCAAATAGATCCTTATAACTATGCTTGCGCCCAAGCGTACACTCGTAGTGTGCTCGCCAGCGGAATCTATGACATGCACTGCTAGTAAACGAGTCCCCAATTCTGGTGAAAGTGACCATAGTGCTTGTGTAGAGAGTTCCTTGAAATGATCTTCCGTAAGGGCAGTTGCTTTTTTGTGAATTAACGGCCGAACAATTTTCTTTGGTACAGGTTGTCCCTCTGCAAAATACATCCGAATCGCTTCCAACGCATCGCCCTTAAACGCCTGGATCCCTTGCCGAAGATACACCGCACGCTGGCAGATATCTCTGACAGTACCCATGTCATGCGATACAAACAGCAGTGTCAGGCCGCTATCGCGCATTTGGCGCAAACGGGCGAAACATTTTTGCTGAAAGAAGTAGTCGCCTACGCCAAGCGCTTCATCGACAATAAGTATTTCTGGTTCCAGTGCGACCTGCACCGAGAAAGCCAGTCGCATCATCATGCCGCTGGAATAGGTTTTGACGGGGCGGTCCAGCACGTCGCCGATATCCGCGAAGCCTATGATGTCATCGAACTTGCGTTCGACCTCGGCACGGGACAATCCCAGCAATAGGCCATTGAGAAATACGTTTTCACGGCCCGTATATTCTGGGTTGAAGCCGCTGCCAAGTTCCAGCAGAGCGGCGACTCTGCCGTTCACTTGCACGGTACCAGTGGTCGGCGTGAGTGTACCTGTCAGAATTTGCAGCAAGGTACTTTTGCCGCCGCCGTTGCGGCCGATGATGGCCAATGATTCGCCACGTTTGACATCAAAATTAATATCTTGCAGCGCCTGGACCTTGCTGACGCCTTCGGTCGAGGAGGGTCTGAATACTTGGCGCAGCCTGGCGCGCTGGTTCTCGTAGACCATGTAGCACTTACTGACATTGCGGACGGAAATGACGATATCGCTCATGGCTTTTGCGCGATCATCCACGACCGCAGCCATACCGACACCGGCCACATAAGCCACCACTTGGCGGGTGTGCTGCCATAGTGCTTGCGCACCACGGAAATAGATTCTTGATGGTGGCGCTTGCGCTGAGTTTTTGTTTTTGTCTGGTCGTGATCACGATTTAATGCTATTTCTTTTTCAATATAACCAAGCATGCCGAACTGGCGGTACAAGCGCCACCAGAGGTCGTAATCCAAGGCTAGGTGCAGGCTTTCATCCAGGCCGCCTACTGCTTCCCATGCTGCGCGTCTGATGATTGTGGCAGGCTGCGAGATGATGCAGCGCATTGCCAGTCGCTTTGCGCTGAAGGATTGTATCCAAACTTTGGATGTAGGTTTAAGGGTGGCATCGACGTTCCAGGCTTTACCATATGCTGCAGGCCATTCTGCGTGCCGCTCCAGCGCGGCGATCAATGCCTGCAGACCGCCTGGCAGGTAGAGATCGTCGCTGTTGAGCCAAGCAACATAAGGTGCGGTTCCCTTGATGATGCATTCATTGATGGCAGCTGCTTGACCGTGGTCAGAATGGCTGCGCCATCCTGCCAAGCGCGATTCCCACTGCTTGATGACGGTCAGCGTGTTATCAGTAGAACCGGCGTCGGCAACAAAAACTTCCACGGGTAAATTCTGCTCAAAAATTGACTTGAGGGCGTCGCCAAGAAATCGACCTTGATTAAACGAGGGAATGGCAATCGTCACCAAGGGCATTGGATTCTGTTGACTCATACCAGATCTGCAAACGTAGGGCGCAGCCGCTTGAAAATATACAGTGATGCTGCGCTAAATACCGTGGCCAGAAGCAGATAAATCGCCAAACCCCAAAAATTGGGTGAAATGCCAAAAAACATCGCTTGTCTAAACTGTTCGACAATGAAGGTCAGGGGGTTGATCAACATTGCATACGCAATCATCGGAGGTGCTGAATCGATGCTGAAAAATATAGGTGTCAAGAACAGCAGGGCGTGGGACACCATTCTTGTCAGTTGCTCTATATCACGCACGATGACGCCCATTGCCGCCAGCAGCCAACCGACTCCCAGCAAAATGGGAAAGAATACGGCGATAATGGCAGGAAAATAAAGCAACGTCAGTTTTGGTAAGCCGAACAGAAGCATGTAGCCGCCAATCCAGACTGAGATGCTGATCAGGGCGTGCCCGATGGCAGAAATAGCCATGACCAAAGGCAAAATTTCCAATGGGAACACAACTTTTTTGACGAAATTTGGATTTGATGTGATGAGTGTAGGCGCTCGTGTCAAACATTCCCCAAAAGCATTAAATATAATCAATCCCGAAAAAAGTACAAAAGCATAGTCTTTGGTGTCGCCGGAAAAGCCCCAACGTGTTTTGAGAATCACACCGAAGGCGAGGGTGTAAACTGCGAGCATGAACAGGGGTTGAACAAAAGACCAAAGCACACCACCGAAAGAGCCACGATAGCGACCCGTGAACTCCCGTTTGACTAGTTCCATCACAAGGCTGCGATGACGCCAAAAATTTTGTCGGATTGTGTTACTCATTCAATCCGACCGTATATATCTTCAAACCTGACGATATCATCCTCACCAAGATATTCACCGCTCTGCACCTCAATCATGACGAGGTTGACGACCCCAGGATTTTCTAGGCGATGTTTATGTCCAGCGGGTATATATGTTGACTCATTTGTATTGACGAATAATGTTTGCTCACCATTGACTACTTTTGCCATGCCGCTTACGACAATCCAGTGTTCGCTGCGGTGGTGATGCATTTGCAGGCTGAGACTGCCGTTGGGTTTAACTTCAATTCGCTTGATTTTGAAGCGCGCGCCTTCTTCCAAAATGGTGTAAGTACCCCACGGGCGATGCACTGTACGGTGTAGCTTATGGGTTTCGTGGCCTTTCGATTTTAAGCTGGCATACAGGTGTTTTACGTCTTGCGCATGGGCGCTATCTGCTACTAGCAAGGCGTCTGGCGTGTCGATGATGATAAGGTTGTTGATACCGACCGCACCGACGATGCGCTCATTGCTGCGGATATAGCAGTTGCTGACGCCGTGTAGCAATGCGTCACCTTCGACGCGGTTGCCGTGGGAATCGGGTGGTGTTAAATCGCCAAGCGCGCTCCATGATCCAATGTCGCTCCAACCGATATTGCATGGAACAACCGCGACATTGTGGGATTTTTCCATCAGCGCGTAGTCAATCGACAGATCTGGTACTCGGTCAAAAGTAGTCGCGTTCAATTCAAGCTGACTGAAGTTTTTACCTTCGGCTTTGCGTGATTGTTCTATGCAATTGCGGGTAGTGTTTAGGATTATTGGGCAGTGAAGTTCCATTTCACGTATCAGTACTCCGACGCGGAAGCAGAACATGCCGGAGTTCCAGAGATAGTTGCCAGAAGCAATGTATTCCAATGCCTTTTCAAGTTTGGGTTTTTCTACAAAACGTAAAACTTTGCTGCCATCTGCCTCAATATAACCATAGCCTGTTTCTGGCGCATCGGGTTCGATGCCGAATGTAACCAACTTGCCATCGCTTGCTAACCGGACCGCTAGAGCAACGGCGCTAGTAAAGGCAGCTTGATCGGCAATAAGGTGGTCAGCTGCCAAGATCAACATGAGAGCTTCATTGCCATGACTTGCAGCGACATGTAGAGCAGCGGTGACGATGGCTGGTGCGGTATTGCGGCCAAAGGGTTCGAGAATGAAACTGTTGGCGATACTCTTGTTTTCTAGCGCGCTTACTTCTAGATATTCATCTTCAGTCTTAAAGAAAAGCTCGCGATTGGTAACGGTAAGTATTTCCGTTACCTCCGGTAGCGCGGCACCTCGCAGCCAAGCTTTTTGCAAAAGGCTTTGCCCATCAGCTAGACGAATAAAAGGTTTCGGATGCAGTTCACGGGAAACGGGCCACAGTCGCGAACCAGCGCCTCCGCATAGGATTGTTGGTACTAATTTCAAGCCGAATTCCTTTAAAGCTGATACTTGAAAAACCAGCCGAATTTTTGAACAGTAAAAGAGTCCGAATTATAGTGTTGTGAGGTACGAAAAGCCAAGCCTGAATTTTTTGTAGTCGGAGCGCCTACTTGGCTGGTGATTGGACAAGTAGATCGTTAAAAACTGATTCAGAATAGATGCTTAAATTTTAACATACGGAGTTCTGGACAGAAGAGAAATAGCGATAGGTAAGCAAGAAAATAATCAGTGGATTAGTCTTGTTGCTCCTGTTTGCTTCAATTATTTTTTATGACCATCGGTCAAATTTTATTTCCGTATCGGCCAGAAAAATAAACGTACGTAAATATAGGCAGTTGTTTCATTAACGACCGTTCGTACTCCTTCGCTAGAACGCCACCATTGCGCGGGGTCGAAATATATATCTTTTACAGCTGTGATGTTCACCTGCACATTGTCATCCACTACTTTTTCAAATAGTAACCTCGTTCGACGAGCGTGGGCGCCTAGAGAGATGATGTGATAACTTCGTGGCGATAGTTGACGGGAGCGTAGCCACGTTCGCAACATGATCGCAGAATTATAAGTTCGGTCTTTGCCTATCTCCGTGGCGGGAACGGCCTGCACAAGGTTTGCTGGCAAGCCCCGTTCAACCAACGCTGCTGCACCGAGTTCGGCGTAGGTTTTAAATTCCGTTAGTGATGCTGCACGTTCCATCGGTCCGCCAGTCACATACAGTTTTTTATATTTTCCCGTTTTGAATTCTTTGATGGATGCGTCCAATGCATAGTCGGGTACCCATCCCTCAACCACCAATATCGCGTCAGCATTTGCTTTTGTATCCGTCGAGGAGGTGCTTACCGATAAGAATGGGTGAATTGTTTTAACGAACGTCAACGCTAATCCAAAGCCTATCAAT
The DNA here is from genome assembly GCA_040384645.1 of Pseudomonadota bacterium. GTDB lineage: Bacteria > Pseudomonadota > Gammaproteobacteria > Burkholderiales > Burkholderiaceae_D > JAZKIX01. Next base: position 50,700 of record JAZKIX010000183.1, read on the forward strand.
GTGATTAGAAGCCAGCCTCGCCAAGTTGGCACGAGGCACTCTCGTTTTTGAAAGTATTTTGTAAAATGTTGTGGTGGATTACTGTTATGTTGGATCATTACTAAGTTCTGGGTAAGTTGGAGTCATTTGCAAAATTGCATGGAAAATGGCATGTTTAGAAATGAAATCTCGGCGGCGGTGTGTTGTATTCCATTCGCAGAAGAGTGTGTCAAAGGACAAAAATAAATTGGCGTTCGTCGCTTGTTTGAATGGCCACCCCTAACTTGCTTGAGATGACCAATTTTTATATATCGTCAGTTTGATACATGAATAATCGGTGTACCTTTTGCCGTTGATCGCATAAAGTCCATTTTATTGCTCAGGAGCATATACTTACCAAACTTGTAGGCCTGCGTGTAGCAAACCTCCAGCACAAGTGAGTACGATAACGTCACCCTAATAATTTGAACGCAATGTTGACATCACTGTTTTGTAAATCAATTTTTATATTTTGCGTGTATTTCGGCGCTGCGTCTTGTTGTGCGCAAAATGAGAGTCAAACTTCGCCAGAGCAAACGAAAAAAAAGAAAATTTATCGATACAACGAAGGCGGCACACCAACATTTTCTGATCAAGTGCCACGTCGAGGCGCCTATGTTGTGGTGAATTTTTCTTGTTACGCTTGTAATGTCGCCTCCACCATCAATTGGGAGTCCACCAGATTACATTTTCAGGAATTTTTTGGCCTTATCAATGCAGCGGCGGAAACTTATCGGGTGGATCCGGCGTTGATTCGTGCGGTGATACATGCAGAATCGGGTTTTAATCCGCAAGCGCGCTCCGGTAAAGGGGCGTTGGGGCTGATGCAATTGATGCCTGCGACAGCTCGTGAATTAGGCGTAAGTGATGCGCGCATACCGGCGCACAATATTCGTGGCGGGGTTCAATATCTGGCGGGCTTGCTCAGCCGGTTCAAAGGCGACGTGACATTGGCCACAGCGGCCTATAATGCAGGCCCGGCCGCAGTTGCCAAATATGCCGGAGTGCCGCCGTATGCCGAGACACAAGCTTATGTAAGCCGAGTCAGGATATTGCAGCGCCGGTATGGGATGGAAAAGTAAAACGAAAAATTGCTAGCTTTTTCGGTTTAATCTCAATATAAAGTTTGCGCCGACTCGTGCAATAACTGCCCGTACAATTCGTGCCGCATGCGTGCGACATGTCCGCTTTTCACTGCATTCAATACCGCGCAACTGGGTTCGATCAAGTGGCGGCAATTATAAAATTTGCAACCGCCGAGATAGGGTTTGAACTCGCGGAAAGCGCGTTCCAGCATACCTTCCGATAAGTGGTATAAACCAAACTCTTGAAAGCCGGGCGAATCGATAATCGAGCCGTCGTTACCCAGTTGATACAGACGGGTAAACGTGGTGGTGTGTTTGCCGGTATCGAGCGCTTCTGAAATTTCTCGCACTGCGATGTCGGCATCAGGTACCAACAAATTAATTAGCGATGATTTCCCCATGCCGGATTGGCCGATGAGGATAGACGATTGATTTGCCAACAGTGGCGTCAGCGTGGATACGGCATGCTCGGGAAAGGCCTTGGCCGACACTTCATGTATTGGGTAGCCTAAAGCTGCGTAAGGTCGTAAACGCTCGCGTGTCTTGTTGAGAGATGCACTGACATCGGTTTTGTTCAGGATGACATGTGCCGCGATACCGGCGGCATCTGCCGCTACCAGCGAGCGTGAAATCAGGTCGTCGGCAAAACCAGGTTCCGTCGCTACCACGATAAATAATTGTGTCAGGTTGGCGGCCAGCAGTTTTGATTTGTACTGGTCGGAACGATACAAAAGCGTTTTGCGCTCGGCAATCGATTCGATCACGCCTTGATTTGGTGAAGTCAGCATTAACTTGACGCTGTCGCCCACCGCAACATTGGTTTTTTTACCACGTGTGACACATTGCAGGAGCAGGTCGTTGGCTTGTGCCAGATAGTGGCGGCCGTCGAACGCAAAGTGCTTCCATTGCTTCGCGGCGT
>JAZKIX010000183.1:52731-58280 GCA_040384645.1 Pseudomonadota bacterium
AGTGGCGGCCGTGGGCTGCAATGATGGTGCCGGTGCAATGGGTTGTCACAGGACTTGGCTCTGTTTTAAATGCGTTGGCAGTTGACTAGTTGGTCGATTGAAGCAACTCATGGCACACGCTTTGCTGCTGGTAAAGCGAAGGATTGTTGGAAAATAGTATCGATTTTGGCGGCGCAAATGAAGTCGTTTTCCGACAAACCTCCACGACCCGCATTGACCGAGTGGGTATCAAATTTTACGATGCAGCGGTTGTATGTCACGACCAATTCAGGATGATGGTCTTCAGCATGAATCACGTAGGCGATAGCGTTGATGAAGGCCAGCGTCTCGTAGTAATTTTTAAATCCATAGGTCTTGCAAATTTTGCCTTCTTTCAATGCCCAACCTTCGACGGCGCTTAAATAATCCTTGATATAAGCGTCGCCCAATGCGGTGGCGGGAGAGGAACATTTTTTTGCAATCAATTCAGTCGTGGTAACCATGCGATTCTCCGTGGTGCAAATAAATGATGAAATTGAGCTGCCAACTAAGCAGTCAACAATTTATTGATCCGCACATAGGCCGGCGGATGTGAATCGTAAAAAGCCGAATGCAGCGGATCTGGCGTCAAGGTGGATGCATTGTCTTCATACATTTTGACTAGCGCAGACACCAGATCGTGGGCATTAGTATGTTTGGCTGCAAAAGCATCGGCTTCAAATTCATGCTTGCGTGAACTGATCGAAGTCAATGGCGAGAACAGGAAGGTAAATACGGGTAGCGACAAGGCAAATAACAGTAACGCCATTGCGTCGTTATTGCCAGGCAACATCGGCTCCACGCCCAATCCCAAGAAGAACCAGGTTTGTGTCTTGAGATAGCCTAACAAAGCCAGAAACCCCAGAGATACCGCAAACATCACCACAATGCGCTTCACGATATGTTTAAGCTTGAAATGGCCGAGTTCATGCGCCAGCACCGCCTCTATTTCTTGCGGCGCCAGACGCGACAGCAAGGTATCGAAAAACACGATGCGTTTGGCCGAGCCAAAGCCGGAGAAATAGGCATTGCCATGTGCACTGCGTTTTGAGCCATCCATCACGAATAAACCTTTTGAAGCGAAACCGACCCGCTGCATCAAGCCTTCGATTCGAAGGCGTAGATTGTCATCTGCCAATGGGGTGAATTTATTGAACAAAGGTGCGATCACGGTTGGATACAGCACCAGCATCAATAGCTGGAATACGCTCCATACGATCCAGGCATACAACCACCACAAATCGCCCGATTTTTCCATCAGTGTCAAGATTACCCAGATCAAGGGTAAGCCAATCGCGGCACCGAGCAAGGCGCCCTTGAACATATCGGCGATAAAAAGACGTAAAGTCATTTTGTTGAAGCCGAATTTTTCTTCCAGTACAAACTGTTTGTAATAGTCGAATGGTAAATCGATCAGGCCGGAGATCAAGCCAAATGCCAGTAGTAGTCCGATCTGGTAAATCATGCCGCCGCCAAGCAATGCCATGAGCGTGAACGACAGCCATTGCAAACCGCCGAGCAAGGTGAATCCAAGCAATACGGCGGTATTGACCAGCAACATGACCAAGCCCAGCTTGCTTTTGGCGACGGTGTAATCGGCAGCTTTTTGATGGGCGGCGAGAGGGATTTTTTCGGCGAATTCAGCGGGAACCGCAGTGCGGTGCGCCATGACGTGGCGGATGTGGCGTGAGCCGAGCCAGAAACGTACTGCCAGAGTGAGGAGTAGAAAAGCGACGAACAAAAAGGAAAACGTGAGTGAATTCATGCGGTGCCTGTGAGAAAATGCGCAATTGATAAGGCCAAGGAAGAATTATGTCACAAGCCACAGAAATCGCCGGTCAGCCGGCATCCGATAGCGCGCTTGCGCGTCCCAATGAATTAAATCTGGTCTGGGTCGACATGGAAATGACAGGACTGGAACCCGATACCGACCGCATTATTGAAGTGGCGGTGGTAGTGACCGATTCCAATCTGAATATTCTGGCTGAAGGCCCGGTCTTTGCGATCCATCAATCCGACGAAACCATGGACAAGATGGATGCCTGGAACAAAGGCACACACGGCCGCTCCGGCTTGATTGAAAAGGTCAAAAATTCGACCGTGACCGAAGCCGAGGCCGAAGCGGCCTTGATCGACTTCCTGAAGCAATATGTCCCCGCTGGAAAGTCGCCGATGTGCGGCAATACGATCTGCCAGGATCGCCGTTTTATGGTGCGCGGCATGCCGAAACTGGAAGCATTTTTCCACTATCGCAACCTAGATGTTTCAACCTTGAAAGAGCTGTGCAAACGCTGGAAACCAGAGATAGCCAGCGGTTTCAAGAAACATCAAAAACACACTGCCTTAGCAGATATCATTGAATCGATCGAAGAGTTGCGGTATTACCGCGAGCATTTCATCAAAGTTTGATCGTTTGCTGGACACCGTAACGCGGTGTTCAATCTGGTGATTTCTGAGGGAGTTTTCTCATTGTCTCCTGTACAATATTTTCATATAGACATGCATTGGAGAGAAAACATGAAAACTATCTTTTGGATCGGCACGATAGTCTGTGCCATCGCCGCGAATGCGAATGCCGCTTCGGTAACCTTTAACCAGCCCGATACAGCGAAGGCAGAAGTACATGACCACGGCAATCAGCAGTCTGTCGAAGTCAACAACAGCAGCGGCACGGCGACGCAAAAAGGCATTCGCAATCAGCAGTCGACCAAGGCCTTAGGTAGTGAAGTAAAGCAAAATCAAACTGGCAGCAACAATACTCAATTGATAGATGCCGAGGCGGGCAAAGCCACTCAAAACCAATCTGGTTACCAGAATAAACAAGTCATGCGCGTTAAAGGTGCAACGGGCATCACACAGAATCAAAGTGGTAGCTTCAATTCACAGACAATGGACGTGCGTACGAATGATTCGCCGACGCCGCCGGGTGTGCGAAAACGCGAGACGAAAGTCCATTACGAAAACATGCAGCAAAATCAATCAGGCTTGATGAATCGTCAGCAAATTAATCTCGGTGGTTCAGGCGATGACAAGTAGTTAGCAAAATCGAGGCGATTTAGTATCTGGGGCAGGGTGATATTGCATTATTGCCTCGCCAGTAATTTCATTAAGACATCAGGAGTACCAATATGAAACATTTCTATTTCGCAGTACTGGCTATAGCCCTAAGCGCCTGTGGCCAGGAAAATTCCCAATCAATCAGCGTCAGCGGCAGCAACACCGTGACGTCTGAAAACAAGGGGAATGGCAATAAGCAGTCGGTTACCGTGGTGGACGGCAATGGCGTAGGGAAACAAAGTGGCGACAATAACCAGCAATCGATGAAAGTTGTGCGTGGCGATGGCAAGCAAGACCAAAGCGGCAGCAACAACACGCAAACGATGGATGTGGAAGATGGCAACGGCACGCAAAATCAATCTGGCCATGGCAATAAGCAAAGTATGAATGCCAAAGGCGCTAGCAATGTGACGCAAAACCAGAGCGGTTTTGGGAATTCCCAGTCGATCAGTATCGGCGGGTCAAGTTCTGACAAGTAGGAAGTACATATTGTCTGCGGTAGGTCTGAGTGCTTCACACCTTTACGTAAAATTTATCCAGTGCCCATTGTTTGGGATTGTTTTCGATGTAGTCGCGAAGTTGGTGAAGCTCGGATTCATCGCGCACAATATGTTCCCAATAATTACGCTGCCAAAACTTGACGTTTCTTGTGATTCCTTGCTGGTGAATCAGGCGCGTGACAGCCGATTTGAATGAGCGCACCATGGTTGGTATCGATCCGGGCACAGGCTTTGAAAATTGTTCTGTAGGGGCACGGCATGCCGTGCCTTCATTGACAGCGTCAGGCAATACGATAATCCCGTGCAGGTGATTTGGCATGAATATGGAACCATCCAGTTCAGCCTTTGGAAAGTGTTGCGGCAGTGCGTGCCAGCATTGACTTGCTATCCTGCCGATTTCGTTTAAATACATTTCTCCATCAATGACGTTACCAAAGTCGCATGCACGATCTTGCGTGCAAATGGTGGTGAAATAAGCTCCCGCCTGGCAGTAATCGTAGTTTTTTAGCCGAATCGAATGGCGATTATTGTGAGAGCTGGCATGCATATTTTTTGACGCCCTTGTAGTGCTGTGAGCGAAGTAAAAGGGCACGGCGTGCCGTGCCCCTACGTGATTAATATTCGGAGAATACGGGAGTATGGGTCAAAACAATGCCGACTCCGCACGTATTCATTGCGCCTTAAAATATACTGCGACCAGTATATTTTAAGGTAAAAACGGCTTAATGCACCGTTGGCTCTGCCCCGCAGCACTTCTTATACTTCTTGCCACTGCCACAGGAACAATCGTCGTTGCGACCCAGTTTCGGGCTGTCGCGTTTGACGGTCTCGACACCGGATTTGCGCAAGGGTAGCCAGAAGCGGTAAATCTCGGGCAGGTTGGCTTCGATTTCGAAGGAAAGTTTTTGGCATTGAACCGGATCGTCGACCAGCGCCATTTCTTCTTCTTCGATTTCATCGGCGCCCAGCAAATAGATGGGGCGCATCATTGGGGCGACGTTCGATTCAAAGATCGGATCCCATGCGCCTTCGCGCAGGTGCATGCCTTCCCAGAAACCCCAGGCCCAGCCTTCGCCATCGACCAGCATCTTGTCATCAACTTCGTGTTCGCAAAATAGCGGTTCGTATTCCTTGGGTGCGACTTCCAATGTAATGGCGATTTCATTCATGAAGCGCACGATCAGGCTGGCGATGCGTTCAAATTCCTTGTCGTTCTTGAATTTGGGCGTCTCTTTGCTTTCAGCACCCCATACCTTGGGCAACCATTCGGCCATTTGGATCATGTCGGGGCCGATCACGATGGCGGTCAGGTAGCCGTGCAGCGAATCCATGGTCATGGCGTCTTCCGGCGTGCGGTCGCAGAGCAGGAATTGATCGAGTTCTTTGAACTCTTTATCGGATAAGGGTTGGTCTAATTGCATGGTGTGGAGAAGGTCTCAGGAAGAAAGGAAGTAAATCTGCAGACCCGCAGTGTAGCGCGTTGGCGCCGCTTCTGAAATGCGAGGCCGTACAATACGCCCATGAATAGTGATCTGACCCCCATCGAACAAACCTCCTTTGCCGCTTTAAGCCCGGATTGCGTGTTAGACGCGCTCGATAGCATTGGCGTGCGTGGCGACGGTCGCCTGCTGGCGCTCAATAGTTATGAAAATCGGGTGTATCAAGTCGGCATGGATGACGGATCGCCGCTGGTGACCAAATTTTACCGGCCGCGGCGCTGGTCGGATGCGGCGATTTTGGAAGAACATGCTTTCGTGCAAGTCTTGGCCGAGCACGAAATCCCGGTGGTGCCGGCCATGGTGTTATCGGACGGACAGACCTTGCATCAATTTGATGGCTTCCGTTTTGCCGTGTTTGCCCGCCACGGTGGACGGGCGCCGGAGTTGGAGGATCGGGCTACGCTGGAATGGATGGGGCGTTTTATCGGGCGGATCCATGCGGTGGGCGCCTTGCAACCGTACCAGCATCGCCCGA
>JAZKIX010000183.1:58290-64429 GCA_040384645.1 Pseudomonadota bacterium
GGCGAGGAGCCGCGTGCCTATTTGCTGTCGCATCACTTGATCCCGCCGGAGTTGTTACAAACCTATAGCAGCGTGCTGGCGCAGGCGCTGGATGGCGTGCGGCGCTGTTATGCGCGGGCCGGCGAAGTGGCGCTGATACGGCTGCATGGCGACTGCCATTCCGGTAATGTGTTGTGGACTGATGCCGGGCCGCATTTTGTCGATTTCGACGATAGCCGGATGGGGCCGGCGATCCAGGATTTGTGGATGTTGCTATCGGGTGAGCGCGCCGACATGGGTCGCCAATTGCTCGATGTATTGGCAGGGTATGAAGATTTCATGGATTTTGACCCACGCCAATTGCATTTGATAGAGGCTTTGCGTACTCTGCGATTGATACATTATTCGGCTTGGCTGGCGCGACGCTGGGACGATCCGGCTTTTCCGGTGGCGTTTCCCTGGTTTAACACGCAATGTTATTGGCAAGACCGTATTTTGGAATTGCGGGAACAGATTGCGCTGATGGATCAGCCGCCCTTGCAAGTGTAATTTATTCAATCATTGAAAATTCGCAAATGAAAGTGGTAATTTTGCAATTGCAGGGCAGCTTGTTCACCATTGAGTAAGGCCATGGGTTACCATAACCGGCGCAGAATTACCCTGCGTCAACTTGTTTCAACGTCGTGAGTCCGTGAGTTTACTATGCCAACTACTGATGTGACCGAAGCCGGACAGTCTCAACTCAGGGCGCAGTACGCGCTCATACAACAAAATTGGCCGAGTCTGGGATTGACTGGCGCGCCGCCCAGTTTTGAGCAATGGCGCGGCATCAATACGATTCTGAACCGCAGCGATATTACGCTGGCCGAATCGCAAGACGATATCCGCTTGTTCAATGGGCTCGAATCGCTGGTCACGCATATGGGCTTGCATAATTTTTCCTTCGCCCATATCGAAACCGAGGAAAAAAAATCGCCTGAATCGTCAACCGCCTTGGCTACCATGTTGGTGCAAGAATTAGAGCTGCCAGAGACCTATGTCAAACGCTTGCAAGGCTTGTTTTGCTATTACGTTAAAAGCGCCCACGATATTGCTGATATGGCGAAAATCAAATTCACGCTGGCGGCGCGCGACAATTTGCGCGATGCGTTTGACCGACTTAAAGCACGCACAGCGGACGCCATGATTGACGATGATTTGCCGGTGGACCGGGCATTGGGACGGATCGAAGGAGCGGGCGCGCTGCTGGTGCGGGTGCATCTGATGAGCCGCGATAAAATCGCCCAAGAAACGGCTGATTTCAAAAGCTTGATCAAGACCGGACGCAAGACCATCACCGGCAAATAATTCGCCAGCATAAAAAAATGGCCAGACAATATGAATTGTCTGGCCATTTTTTTATGCTGGATCGATTTACTGACGCTGCATTTCCCCGCCTAAAGCATTGACCAGATCGGCCAGCATCAGCGCCATCTCGCCGGTCATCAACATCATGTCGGCGTCAAAACGTTCGTCATCGTTTTTCGATGTCGCCTCGTTGGCTTCCTTGATCACGTCGAGTGGGCTGATGCGCTTGAGGGTCAGCGATTCTGTCAGCACAAACGAGATCTTGTCGGCCCAAGTCATCGCCAGACGGGTACATTGTTTGCCAGCGGCGATATGTTTTTGCACATCGTCGGCTTCGATGCTTTGGCGCACATAACGCACGGTGGCCTTGGCTTCGCCCGATGAGCGCAATTCGGTATCCTGATCGACCGTAAAGCCGGTCGGCGCTTCATCCGATACCAGCCAGTTGGTCATGGCGCCGACCGGCGATTCAGCCACGTGCAAGCTTTCTAGCGTCATCTTCGGCACCGATTTGAGCAGCAGCTTGATCACTTCATCGGCCTTGCCGGGACTGGCAGCGTCGATTACCAGCCAGCCATTGACCGGGTCAATCCAGGTCCAGGTCTTGCGCTGGATACTGAAGGCGCGCGGCAGCAATTCATCGGTGACTTGCTCCTTCAAATCCTTCATTTGCTTGCGGCCCGGTTTGAAGCCTTGCTGCTCTTCCAGTTCGGCCGCCTTGGACTTGGTGACTTGATTGATCACGCTGGTCGGCAAGAGCTTTTTTTCGGTGCCCAGCACGATCAGCATTTGCTGGTTGATGCTGTAGACCAGCGACTCGTTTTCACGCGGCGACATCCAGCCCTGGGTTTGCATATCCATGCTGCTGCCAGGTTGAAACGCCTGCGGTACCAGGAAGTCTGCCAGCTCGTGTGGCGTAATTCCCCAAGGGGCTGGAATACGGAAAATCTGTAGGTTTTTGAACCACATGGCGATGTCAGTCTGAGTTGGGAGGCGCCATTCTACACGTTGGATCGACGCGGTTCTGACCGATATTTTTGCCTGTTGCAGCCTTGTCAAAGACCCATGCTGGCCAGATAAGCGCGCCAACCGCCCAGATGCGTGATCTCCTTGGCATCCGTCGCGGCAATCGCTTCGCATACAAAACCTTGCACCATGCTGCCATCATTCAAAATGACCGAGCCGATGCCCAGTGGTGATGGAATGCCGGCAACGAAAGTGCCATAGGTTGCCAACGGAATACGCCAGAGTTCCAATTCAATCGCAGCACCGCCTTGCTCAGACCGCACCAGGCCGGGACGATACGGCGGGCCGCCAGCCAGAGCGTAGAGGCGATACACCGGCGCCGTGCTGGCGCACGTGATCAGTGTTGCGCCCGCTGTTTTCAACTGATGATTTAGCGGCAAGCCGCTCATGTGTGCACCGCAAACGGCTACTGCAATCGAATGCCGGTCCGGGCTGGCAAGCACGCGGTCTTGCGGCAATGAGAATCCGGTCGCGCCCAATTGATCCGAGGTGTGGCCATGCAATTGTGCCGATAAATCCAGCAAGCGCCTGTCGTTGAAAGCCGGCGCGCTCAAGGTCACGCCAAACGGCAAGCCATCGGCCTGAAAGCCGGCCGGCACCGCCAGCGCACACATATCGAGCAAGTTCATGAAATTGGTGTAATAACCCAGATTGCTATTGAGACCAATCGGATCGGCCTCTACTTGCGCCAAGGTATACAACTGGCCGGCGGTTGGCGTCAGCAATACATCGCAATCGCGCCAGATCGCCTCGGCTTGGCGCCGCAACGCTTGCAAGCGGTATTGCGCATTAAAGGCGGCGACCGCGTTGATTTCTGTTGCGCGGCCAATGATTTGGCGCGTCACAGGGAACAGGGCACCGGGCTGTTGCTCGATAAAGTCGGCAATCGCAGCGTAACGTTCGGCCACCCAAGGGCCATCGTAGAGCAGTTTGGCGGTTTCGATAAAGGGCGAAAAATCGATTTCGACGGCCGTGCCGCCCATGACTTTGAGCGCTGAGATAGCCGCTTCAAAGCGTTCCGGTCCGGCTGTATTGCCAAAAAATTTCAATTGCGCCGCCATCGGCACGCCGAAGCGAAATCCTTCTGCGCCAAACGGCAGGGCAGGGTGTTTCGGTTGTGGTTTTGAATACGGATCGGCAGCATCGTAGCAGCTGGCCACGGCCAGCACCTCAGCCGCATCGGCGGCAGTCAGCGCAAAGATCGAAATGCAATCGAGCGTGCGACAAGCCGGCACCATGCCACGATTCGATAATAGGCCCAGACTGGGTTTGATGCCGATTAGGTTATTGAAAGCGGCAGGGATGCGGCCCGAGCCGGCGGTATCGGTGCCGAGGCTAAAACTAGCCAGCCCCAGCGCCACCGCCACCGCCGAGCCGGCGCTGGAACCGCCAGAAATATAGTCGGGATCGAACGCATTGCGGCATGCGCCATACGGTGAGCGGCTGCCGACCAGGCCGGTGGCAAATTGATCCAGATTGGTCTTGCCCAGCGGGATCGCGCCAGCGTCGATCAGGCGCTGCACCACGAAGGCGCTGACGTCAGGGGTATAAGCATATGCGGCGCAAGCGGCGGTGGTTGGCACGCCAGCCAGATCGATATTGTCCTTGATCGCAAACGGGATGCCATACAGCGGCAAGTCTTGCGGTTGCTTATCTTGCAGTGCGTCGGCATAGGCCAGCAGCGCGTCGCGGTCGAGCCGGTGAATCCAGATGTGATGGCTGTCTTCTGCTTCCAGTGCCGGCAGCAAGCGCTCGATCAAGGTCCTTGGCGTCAAGTCGCCGGCCAAATATTGCTGCCGCAAGGCATGCAAGCTTACATTCAAGACAGCACTCATTATGTTGTTTCCTTAAAAAACGCTGCGCAACACGCGGGGAGAAATGATAAACGCAGATCTGACGCTATAGCCAGAGCTTTAAAAAATGCATGCCATGAATCGGACCAAATTAGCCGGCAGCGCAAATGAATCGCAGGCTGGTCGATACCGGTGCATAAGCAGAAATAATGCCAGTAAAATGGTGCAATGCTGTGCCCGCGTCGTGTGGTAGTGGTGTGCAACTCATCAAAATTGGAGCCGAAATCGTTGCCGACGCACCGATTCGAGGCGCCACGCCAAAAGTGGTGCAGCCGTTTGCCAACTATTTTTGCAAATGCCGTTTTAAGGCAAAACGTGCCGGGTCTAGCACCGCAACCAGATCACGTGCCAGCGGCAACGGTTCGCCCTCCAGTTGCGCCACCAGCAATTGTGCCGCCAGCGGCGCCCAAATCAAGCCGCGCGAAGCATAACCGAGCAAACCGTACAAGCCCGTCAGGCGCGGTACCTGATGCAGGCGGTCACCGCGAAAATGCGCCAGTGCCGCCATATCCGGCAAGGCGCCTACCAGCGGCAGTCGGTCCGGCGTCACCGCGCGAAAGCCGACCCGGCCCGTCATTGGCAATGCGGCCAGGGCGTCTGCCAGCGCCGGCAGGATTTGCCGCAAGCGCGCCAGATTACCGGCATGGCTGTCAGCCCGTAACGCTATTTCAGAGTCTAGGTCATAAGATGCGCCGACGCTGCAAAGACCTTGCTGGGCCGGCGTTATATAACCTTCGCGGCACAGGACCATCTTTAAGTCCGCCATCGACGCTTGCGCTAACACTTCAGCCGGGAGATAACTGACCTGTCCGCGCACCGCAGTCAGCGGCAAGGTCGAGGCTTGCGCCAATCGCGTGGCGCCATTGCCATTGGCCAGAATCACGTTTGGGGCGCTGGCAATCGGCTTGCCAGCCGCATCCAATACCTGCCAAGCCTCGCCTGTGCGTAGCAAGGTCAGTGCGGTATTGCTAAACCGTCGTGTCAAGCGGTCGCCGCAACGTGTCAGCAGCGCGGCGCACAAAGCTGGCGGCGAAGCCCAGCCGCCTTGCGGAAAATGCCAGCCACCAATCGTCAGCCTGGTCCCGCTTAGGGCTGATGCTTGGGCAGCTTCCAGCCATTGCGCGAAATCGGCTGGGTACAGCCCGCTGGCAGCGATTTCGCGCTGAAGCTGTTGATGCGCCTCGTCGCGCGCCAGTTGCAGCACGCTGCAAGCGGCGCCCGGGAAATCCGCCCCCATCGCTGTCCAGCGCGCCAATGCACACAGATAAGCGGCACGTGTCAGCCGTGAAGTCGGGTTGTCGTCTTTTGATAGCAGCGGCATGAAGATGCCGGCTAGATTGCCCGACGCTTCCTGGGCCGGCGCCGCATGGCGCTCGATCAGCGTCACTTGCCAGCCACGTGCCGTCAGTTGAGCGCATGCGGCACTGCCGGCCAGACCGGCACCGATCACAATCGCGCTGCGTTCCAGCTTGCGCTGCTTCGCGCGCGGCGCCGTAGGCCAGCTTGGCGCGTACGTGGCAGTTAGCGTGGTCCGCTGCGGATCAATCGCATCAGTGTCGATGTCGATGAAGCCAGCGCGTAGCAAGGCTTGTTCGACCGCGTTCGCCATTGCCGCCGGTGTGGAAGTTAGCAGCCGGGCCTGTGGCGCAGCCAGTTGCCGCAGGGGCGAAAAAACGTGCGTAATTGCGTCTTGCGTAAGGCAGCCAGTCAGCGCATCCCCGAGCCAAAAGGTGTCGATGACTGCATCGATCGTGCCTACGCTGGCCGCCGCCGATCCGGTCATCAAAGTCAGCGCAACGCATGCCTCGGCAAATTCCAGCCGATGGAATCCCGGCACCTGCGTCGGCCAAGCGGCGCACAACGCAGTCGACAATTTTTCGTCTACTTGGTCTACTAATTGATGCTGATGTTGTTGTGCCAGTTCGGCTGCACAA
>JAZKIX010000183.1:64439-67357 GCA_040384645.1 Pseudomonadota bacterium
AGTGCAATTGCGCCGGCCGTAATGGGTCATCAAGCCATGCCTGCCACGTCTTGAGAAAGCGTAAGCCGTAATCGAAATCTGCATCGAAAATGACATGGCGGGCCTGACCTTGCCAGCGCCGGATCGCTTCTGCTTGCATTGAGTGTGGGAGTGTAGACATACGAAGGGCGCTGCGGAGATGATTTTTACTGATTATATACTGGGTGGAGTAAAATATTTGTGCCAATAAAAACGTGCGGGATAGGCACTATTATTGAATATACCCCCCTTTTTTTTGTTTTTGTGGCGAGCGATGAACGTAAGGGGGAGGCAGCCGCGATTGCCAGTGCCATCAATCGCGGCTGAAACCACTCCTATAACAGCGCCGCCCTAGTTTAATTCTTCCAGAGCTGAGTCTGCCTGACATCGTCAATTAAAACTCCTCCCAGTCGGCGTTATCGGTACCGGTTCTTACTGCTTTGAATTGAATTTTCTTGGGATTAGCCGACTTAATTGACTTGCTGATCAGCGCTTGACGGGGGAATTCTTTGACCACCGCTGGTGAGCGCGGCAACATTGCCTTTGTGTTCGTCATTGGTTGTTCAGTATGTGCTGCACTGTGTACTAGTTTAAAGACCGCAACGGTGCGTGCCAGACTAGCGGCTTGATCTTGCATGCTGGCGGCCGCTGCGGCGGCTTCTTCCACCAAGGCGGCATTTTGTTGTGTAACTTCATCCATCTGGGTAATTGCGAAGTTGATTTGTTCGATACCCGCGCTTTGCTCCTGACTGGCAGCGGAAATCTCGTTCATGATGTCGGCCACTTGCTTGACCGAAGTCACGATCTGTCCCATCGTGGCACCTGCATCGTCGACCAGTTTGCTGCCGGCATCGACTTTTTCTACTGAATCGCTGATCAATCCTTTGATCTCTTTGGCGGCGCTGGCGGAGCGCTGCGCCAGGTTGCGCACTTCAGCCGCCACTACGGCAAAGCCACGTCCCTGTTCACCGGCCCGCGCCGCTTCCACCGCAGCGTTCAAGGCCAGGATATTGGTCTGGAAAGCGATGCCGTCGATGACGCCGATGATGTCGACGATCTTGCGTGAGCTGTCCTTGATCGAAACCATGGTATTGACCACGTGCCCAACGACCTGACCGCCTTTCATGGCGAAGTCCGAGGCCGATACTGCCAGTTGATTCGCTTGCCGTGCATTGTCCGCATTTTGTTTGACCGTGCTGGTCAATTCTTCCATCGACGATGCGGTTTCTTCCAGACTGGCGGCTTGTTGCTCGGTGCGGGAGGACAAATCCATATTGCCGGCGGCAATTTCGCTCGATGCGTTGGCGATGGTGTCGGTACTGGTGCGAACCTCGCCGACAGTAGCTGTCAAGCTATCGTTCATGTTCTTGAGTGCTTGCAATAATTGCCCGGTTTCATTGGTGGATTCGACCAGAATGACTTGGGTCAAATCGCCGGACGCCACGTTTTTTGCAATTGCCACAGCATAGTTGAGAGGGCGGGAGATACTGCGAATCAGCCAAAAGCCGATCATTGTGCCGCACAATATGCCAACCAAGATTGCGGCGATAGAGATGATGCGAACCAGGCTGTAGTTTTGTTGGGATTGCGCATACTCTTTCCTTCCTTCACCCAGTTGCAGGGCAATCAAATCGTTCATTGCCGTATTTACTTGGGTGAAGTGTTGATCAAATTTGCCATGGACAATTTCTGTCGCCTTGGCGATGTCCTTGGCACGAAAGGCTGCCACTGCCGGCTGCAACCCTTCTTCTAAAAAAGTCTTGCGAGCCGTTGCAAATTTATCGGCGAGGATTTTTTCATCTGCAGTTAAATACGTTGCCATATATTCGGCCCATACCTTACTGGCATTCTCTTTTGTTTTGTCAACGCTATCCATCTCGGCATCGATTTTTGCGGGGTCGTCGCTGACGGCCTTGGCGATGGTCAGTTGGGTTTGAAGGATCGAACGAATGACTTGGTCAAGTTGACCCAATGCGACTAAACGGTCTTCATACACTGTTTTTAGTGAACTGTTGACGCTGTTCAGGCTGACCAAACCCAGAGTGCCTATTGCGACCATGAGAAAAGATAAAAAGGCGATCACAAAAAATAGACGCGATTTGATGGTGATATTTTTAAGCATGACTTTCTCCTCATTGTAAAACTTGGAAATGGCTTGGAATTGGTGCGAAAACTATTTTCAAAATCACTACTTGATGATTTGTCTAAGCTGTTGTTCTAATACCGGAGTCTATAAACCTAATGCAGTCTGTATCGCCGTGTGCAGAAAATGTCCTTCAAACGGCTTGTTTAAAAATGCAATGCAACCCTGGTCAATCGCGCTGCAAAGTGTGGCGCTATCGCTTTGTCCAGTAATAAAAATGATGGGGGGCGCCGATCCGAGCTTGAGCAATTTCTTTTGCAATTCAATGCCGGAGATGCCATCCAGATTGATATCCAATACCAGACAATCCACCGGTTTTTCTGCATTGCGCAACAAGAAGGACTCGGCTGATGCATGCGTTTCTGCTTCATAGCCGTAGGCAACGAGCAGCCTTTCGGTCGCTTTCAATAACTGGCTGTCATTTTCGACCAGTACCACAATGGGCTTGGTATTCATTACGGTGTTCCCCTACAAGATTACGCAACGGTTTATTTCCGAGTTCTGTTGGTATTGACTATAGGCAATTAATCGCTGCATGTAACTTGTCCTTTGGTGCATGGAGGGACCATGCATCGAACTTGTCATAAACGATAGCGACCTTAACTTGTGAAGGAGTGGGGCGGAGGCGAGATACGGTACAGCGCATCCGGATTGACCGAGACTATTGGTGGCGATGTGCGATGTGCGATGTGCGATGTGCGATGTGCGATGGGCGAAGGACTACGCCCTATTGCTGCCGCCAGCAGCGCCGAAATAC
>JAZKIX010000183.1:67367-74191 GCA_040384645.1 Pseudomonadota bacterium
AGTACCAGTTCGGCTAGCGAGTTGGCATGCATTTTTTCCATAATGCTATGGCGATGCGCTTTGACAGTGCGTTCAGTATTTCCCAATTGATAAGCAATTTGCTTATTGAGCATGCCCAGAATCAGCAGGCTGAACACTTCATTCTCGCGTGCGGTCAATAGTTTTAGCCGCTGGCGGCACCCTTGCAAATACATATTTTGCATATGTGCGGCATCGTAAGCTTGCAGCGCACGCGCAATCGCCTGCAGTAAATCCGACTTTTCCACCGGTTTGGAAAGAAAATCTTCAGCACCAGCCTTGATCGCACGCACGCTCATCGCAATGTTACCGCGACCAGTTAAAAAAATAATCGGCAGCGCACACTGTTCTTCGACCAGTCGCATTTGTAATTGCACGCCGCTCAATCCTGGCATGTCGATATCGAGCAAAATGCAACTCGGTTCCAGTGCGCGGGGAAGGGCAAGAAATTGCGCCGCAGTTTCACACAAGAGCACGCGATATCCCGACGCCATCAATAGGCGCGACAGCGCGGTGCGTAGGGATGCATCGTCGTCAATGATGTAAATCAGAGGTGGTATCAGCGTTGGCATGCGTGGCTCATAGCAATAGAGTGCTTTGCAAGGGCAGGCTAAAACGCACGATGGCGCCGCCATTAGCACCGTTTTCCGCCGATATTTGTCCGTTATGCAATTGAATCAGCGAAGCTGTAATGGACAGCCCCATGCCCATGCCATGCGCTTTCGTGGTGAAAAATGATTCAAATACGTGTGCCGCATTGTCTTTAAAACCAGAGCCATTGTCGGTCACGGTAACTTCGCCATGGCTGGAATTAATGCATCGGGTAACAATCGATATGGTGCCGTGTGCGGCCTGTCTTTCGTTCTGTTTTGCATCCGTTTTTTCAGACATCGCTTCCATACTGTTCAATAGCAGGTTGACCACGACCTGCTCCAATTGAATGCGATCCGCCAAGACGGTCAGCGCCGCTGGACTGACTTCTGCAACCATCGTGATATGTCTTAGCTGCGCTTCACCTGAAAGAAAGTGCAGCACGTCCTGCACTACCTCGTTGAGGTTGAGCGTCTCAATCGTGGTTTCGCCTTTGTTTAACAGATTGCGCATGCGCTGAATAATTTTGCTGGCGCGGTGGTCGTCGCGTCGAATGTCAGCCAGGATTTCCTTTACCTCATCGAGCGCAGGCGGATCTCTTTCCAAAAATAATTCCGCGGCTTCGGCATTACTTAAAATTGCCGCCAATGGTTGTCGCAAGTCGTGCGCAATCGCGGCCGAATACACCGACGATGTCAGGTTCCGGTTCATATGGGCAATTTCTGCCAATCGCTTGCTCGATTCCAGATACGCTTTTGACAGTTCCGCGGCCTTGGCATCGACCAGTTCTTGCAAGTGTTCGTTCTGATGTTCAAGACGTTTTTGCAGACTGCGAATCCGCAAGTGCGTCACGACCCGCGCTAGCACCTCTTCCGTATGGAATGGCTTGGCCAGATAATCGACGCCGCCGGACTGGAAGGCTCGCAGCTTGTCTTCGATATCGTGCATTGCGCTGATGAAGATGACTGGGATATCTTGCGTGCGCGGATCGGCTTTCAGGCGCTGACAGGTTTCATAGCCATTGATGCCGGTCATCCGAATGTCTAGCAAGATCAGGTCTGGCGCAGCAGCATCAATCGCACGCAGGGCAATCTCGCCCGACAGTGCCGGCCGGACCTTGTACCCTGCCAATTCCAATATGCCGCCCAATACTTGCAGATTGTTGGGGTTGTCATCGACGATCAGGATGCTGCCGGATTCACGCATGGCCGGTGCGCTCCGCTATGGCGTCGCACATGGCGACGATAGGGTCAAATCTATATCCGTCGATCAAGGAAGCGAGCGTAATTGCCAAGGTCTTGTCAAACTGTTGCCCAATCCGTTCCACGATATGCCGGGCGGCTTCGAGATCAAGTTGTTCCGCCGCTGTCCTTAATTCCGACAGCAGTGCTATCGGCAAGATCGACAGATCGACTTTGGCAACTTCTCCGGCAGGTGGTTGTGCTGCCTGCGCTTCGTCGTTATAGCGATAGCGCAATCCCAATAACTTGCCCATCATGCCAAACAGGCGATCCACTTCGAGCGGTTTGCGTTCCATATCGTCGCAACCAGCAGCAAGCACGGCGGCCCGGTCTTCTTCAAAAGCGCTGGCGGTCAAGGCCACGATCTTGACTTGGTCGCCGCCTGTCAGAGTGCGTATGGTTCGCGTGGAGTCATAACCATCCATTACGGGCATCCGCATATCCATCCAAATAAATTGCGGGTGCCAGTCTTGAAAAATATCGATCGCTTGCCGGCCATTGTCTGCCGTGCGGACGATAAATCCAGCGCCTTCCAGCAATTGTCTTACCAATTCGCGATTATCGGCCTTGTCATCCACTACCAGCACGCGGATGTTGTCTTGCCCGCTTTCCAGACCCAATACCCGTCCGGCAGCGACCTTCAGGATCGGCGCGTGGGTTTGCTGCAAGCTCACGCTGAGAACGAATACGCTCCCGCGTCCGGGCTGGCTATCGACCGTCAGGCGGCCACCCATGAGCCGCGTGTATTCGAGGCTGATGGCCAGGCCCAGGCCGGTGCCTTCGCCTTTGGCGATCCCAACATCGGTTTGGTAGAAGGGTTGAAAAATACGTTCCTGGTCTTCGGCCGCGATGCCAGCACCGGTGTCGCATACTTCAAAATTGATTTCACCATTGTTTTTGCTGACGCGCAGGGTGACGCTGCCGCGGTCGGTGTATTTGACACCATTACCCAGCAGATTGATCAGCACTTGCTTCAACCGGTGTTCATCGCCTTCGACAAACATCGGCAAATCGGCTGCGTATTCAACTGAAAAAACCAGGCCTTTGGCTTCGGCCCGTCCGCGAATGATTTCTTCGATGCTGCCCAAAAGATCGGTCAGATCCAGTGGTGCACGCTGGATCGAGATACGGCCTGCTT
This sequence comes from Pseudomonadota bacterium, assembly GCA_040384645.1. Lineage (GTDB taxonomy): Bacteria > Pseudomonadota > Gammaproteobacteria > Burkholderiales > Burkholderiaceae_D > JAZKIX01. Next base: position 70,356 of record JAZKIX010000183.1, read on the forward strand.
CGATACGTGAAATTTCCAGCACATCGTTGATCAGTGCCAGCAAGTGCTGGCCGGCGCGATTGATGGTGGCGAGCTTCTTTTTGCCTTCTTCATTCAAACCATTGTCGCGCTGCAGTAGTTGCGCAAACCCGAGAATGGCATTGAGCGGCGTGCGCAACTCGTGACTCATATTTGCCAGGAATACGCTTTTGGCACGGTTGGCCGCTTCCGCCTGATTTAAGACTAGATGCAAATCCTGCGTCCGCTCTTTTACCTGCGCCTCCAGATGGTCTTGGTGTTGCGCCAATTCCAGTGCATATTGGTGTTTTGCCGTGGTGTCTTCATAGGACAGGATCAATAAGGGTTCGTCGCCCAATGCCACGACCCGGCCAGAAATCGCACACAGGATTTTGTTATGGTCGTCACCCGCTTTACCGTGTCGCATCCAAGCCGAATAATTTTTTATTTGCCCCAGTTGCGTCAAGGTGTCCAACACCGTTATCCGGTCATGTTGGCTATCCCACATGCCGTTTGTTGCACCACTGGTGCCGATCATGCGGTCGCGTTCCAGGTTGAACAGGTGAATCCACGCACTGTTTACATCAAGTAGCTTGAAATCGCCGCCCATGCGAGACACCGTCATGGCAACAGGCGAGGCTTCAAAAATACCGGAGAATTTAGCTTGGCTGATTCTTAACGCCGCTTCTGCACGGCGACGTTCGCTTAACTCATTTTGCAAGTCGGTATTTTTTTGGTCGCGTTCGCTAATGCGGGCCGACAAATTTTTTCGCATGGTGTCCAGACTCTGGCTCAAATCGCCGATTTCATCTTGATGCTGCCAGCGCACCGCTTGGTCGAGTTCACCGCTCGCCAACCGCAGGGCACTATCTTGCAAGGCCCGCAGCGGTCGTAGCAGGCGGAGTTCAAATAAAAGCCAGATGAATGCAAATGACAGCGCGACTTGTGAAATCAGCGCCACCGCCAGCTTGATCAGATCAATCCAGAGTTCCCGTTCGATGCGTTCAGTTGATAGCGCCAACACCAAATGCCCCGCCCGCGCGCCGTTATGGGCGATCTCACGTTCATCACGCAAAAGCGTGGCGGCAGGATTGGTGGGATTCTGTTTTTGAATAAAAATTTCACCGTATTCGTTGGTCACCACGACGCTGGCGACGTCGGGGTTACGCATCACTGCATCCACCAGTTTTTCTGCCACGGCCTGATCGACATTCCAGATGGTGACGCCCATCGCGTTTGACAGGACATCGGCATACTGCAGCATGGGTGCGCGCACCCGTAGGTCGACTTCGTTTTTTAGTTTTGCATTGATCTGGAGTACTGCCAGCGCTACCGCTGGCAACAGAATGCCAAGTCCGGCACCGATGATCAAAGTTTGCCTCAACGATAGAGAAGTCCAACGCATTGAGTAGGCCTTAAAAATTGGATGATTGACTGATTAGCCGCCGGTATTCGATGGTTTTTCTAAAGGCTTGCAATGCCTTATTGAAGCGGTCGAGCGCCGCTTGTTTGTGCATCGATTTGGCAAACGCAAGATGCAAAGGGTCGCGTACCAAGGGTTGCGGCAAAACCATCAATTTGTCACGATTGGCAATAAAATCCGGGTCCGATGCAATCATCAAATCAAATCCCGCATTGCCATTGCCAATGATGGCAACATCGATCCGGCCCAGCAATAATTTTTTCATGCGCGACACTTGGCTGGAATCCCGGTCTATCTTGATGGTGCCGTCGAGAATGGCTTTATCGACTTCTTCACCATAGCTGGCGCCAATCTTGCCGCCGGCGATTTTTCCTTTCAAGTCTTGAAATTTCAGGAATGGAAATTCTTTGCCCTTGAGTACCACCAGTTGAATATCATCGTCATAAATCGGTGCCGAGAAATCGTACAGGCGATCACGTTCCTTATTCCACGAAATATTGGTGATGCCGCCGTGTCCCCTGGCAGATTCGTCTAGTGCGCGTTTCCACGGCAGCAGTACCAGTTCGTAGGTGTCGCCGGTATCTTTCGACAGGCGGGAAAAAATGGCCGGGAGAATGCCGACCGGCTTGCCATGATCCAGATAAATGACTGGCACATAGGCATCGTCGCCATAGATCAGCAGTTTTTCAGCATGTGCCTGCAAGGGCGCGCATGCAAAAGCGAAAAAAAACAGTGCTGTCCGTAAAACGGTATCGGGGGACATTATTTTCGCCTTTTGTTTTTAAGTGATTTGAGTTACTTGATCGGTAACATTTAAATCAAGCTCGTAAGTGCCCGGATAGCTTCTCAGCACGCCTCTCCAGGCGGGATCGGGCCAGGACTTGGTCCAAGCCGGCAAGTCGTGTGCGGGCATCGGCCTGGCGATGCCATAGCCTTGCACTAAAAAACAACCCAGGCTGAGTAATAGTTTGCCGTGCGCCACGGTTTCTACCCCTTCGGCAATTACTTTGCGCTGAAAGGCGGCAGCCAGGCCAATGACCCCGGAGACAATTGCCAGATCGCCGGGATCTTCCATCATGTCGCGGATAAACGATTGATCGATCTTTAAGGTGTCGGCCGATAGACGACGTAAATAAGTCAAGGATGAATAACCGGTGCCGAAATCGTCGAGCGAGAAGCCAACCCCGAGCTGGCGGCAGGCCACAATGATTTGCTCGACTTTGCCAATATCGTCCAGTTTGGAGGTTTCCAATACTTCCAGTTCGAGCCTTCCCGCAGCTGTGGTGGGGTGGATGTGCAGCAGCTCGCGTAGCCGGTCAATAAAATTTTCTTGCGCCAATTGTTGTGCAGCGACGTTGACGCTAACAGTCAAATCCAGGCCTTCGGCCCGCCAGCGTGCCATTTGGCTTAAGGCTTCGTCGATGACCCAGTCACCGAGCTCGATCATCAATTCATCGCCCTCTATCTCCGGTAAAAACATGCCGGGTGGCAGCAGGCCGCGTTCGGGATGTTGCCAGCGAATCAGCGCCTCAGCGCCAATGACAGTGCTTTGCTTCAGATTAACCTTAGGCTGGTAGTAAAGGACAAATTCACGCTGCGCCAAGGCGGTACGCATGCGTTTGATCGTATCCTGGCGCGCTCGGGCTCGTCTGTTATCTTCCAGATCAAAGTGTTTGCAGCGGCCACGGCCACTCTGTTTGGCCAATACCATCGCCTGATCGGCGTGGCGCAGCAAGGTATCCGGGTCGGCGTTGTCTTGCGGGTAAATTGTGATCCCAATGCATGCGGACAAGGTCACTGTAGCCGCATCAAGGCAAAATGGTTCGGACAGATTGGCTTGCAAGTCGTGGATGAAGCGTTCAAGCTCCTCGATACTTTTGGCGCCCATAAGAAGCAGGGTAAATTCGTCGCCACCGGTACGCGCCACCGTGTCGCCGCCGCACAGGCGCGCCCGCAAGCATTCGCCGACCTTGACCAGCAATTGATCACCCACCTCCTGTCCAAAGGTTTCATTGACGGTTTTGAAGGCATCCAGATCCAGATAACACACTGCCATCCAGCAAGCTGTCCGTTGCGCTTGCTCGATCCCTTGCCGCATTCTTTCCGCCAATTGGGTGCGGTTGGGCAGACCTGTCAAAGCATCGTAATAGGCTGTTTTTTCCAGTTGGCGCTGATGTTCTTTGGCCGCCAGTTGCAAGTTTTCTTCCGCTTGTCGGCGTGCCGTCACATCTTGCAGCATCAAAATTTGTGCGCAATAGCTTGGGTAATCGATGCGTTGTACGATTCCTTCGGCTTCCAGAATATGGCCGTCGCTATGATGAAAATGCAGGCGTCCGGTAAAGGCAGTTTCATTGGAATTGGCGGTCAGATTGCGCGCTAGTGAATGCAGTGCTTCACGTTGATCGTGCTCAACCAG
>JAZKIX010000184.1:0-2039 GCA_040384645.1 Pseudomonadota bacterium
TTTGACAATCTGTTACGGTTGTCTTGTGGTTCATTGCCGGTTTTGTACGGTCCCTGCGCGAGAGAACAGCAGCCAATGCAGATTGAAAAAGCGTTGGCGTATTGGCGGGACGGTTGTTTGATTGGACTTGGGGATTTGCCGCTGGTCTCTGCAATTGGAATGGGCAAAGATCCTGCTCGGCACCACTTGGCAAACCGGACCATCCCAGAGCGCAGCAGCGCTGCCAGAACAGGACGGAGCAGCCTTGCTTCCTGTGCATGTAGGCGTTTTATTGAGGCAATTCACAGCCCTGCTGCTTGCATGATTTTTTATGGGAGTATAGGCAAAAATACCCGTTCTCCCGCACGTTTTATGCGCCTTTTTAAATATACATGCCCCAGTATAATTTTCGCTAAAAAGCCGTTTTGTGCCGAGAATCTGGACTAACGATGGAGGGAAGAGATATGTTGGCCGAGGAAAACCTGTTTTCCCCAGCCAGCTTAATGCGGTGGACGATCAGCTAGTATCGATCGCCAGAAGACACCTACTTTGAAACGATGGCTTTACAACACAGATTTTGAAACGATTTTGGAACTAACGCTTTATTTATACCTTGATGCGTGCCGCTTCTTTCAACGACTCCAACAACTCCGTGATTTCAGTCATGTGCGCTGTGCGCTCTGCTGATTTCAGCGCGTTTTCTGTTTGACGCGCTTCCATTGCTTCGTAACGTGCATCTATGCTTGATGGATCTGTACCGCCGACGACTGGATCTGCCATGTGAAACTCCTGAGAAAATTATTTGCGATGCCTTGACGGGAAATCGCACAAGGTTGGACGAATCGTAAAACCAGCATCTGTCGCTGCTACAGCTCTTGGTACTGGTTTTTGATTCGCCCGAATCTTCGCATTTGGCGCATCTGAAAATTCGATTATTAGACAATCATTTACATTTGAATCGGCTTATTTTTCAAAGACCAAAACGCATCGCCTTGTGTGATGGAGACCGATTTCAGTACACCCCACGCCAAGCCCAAAAAGTCGGCGGTGTTGCCCACTGCCTTGGGCGATAAGTGCCCTAGCGGATCATGTAACGCCCTATGGTTTGGGGTATTGGTGCGACATCCCATTCTTTCTCACCAACCCATAACCAGATCTGACCGCTCGGCATAATATTGCCGGCTTTTTCTTCGCGCCTGATCAATCTTTCCGCCAGCCTGATCGCGATGTCGCCTTTGCTGGGGATGCCATTGGCTTTGGCCAAGGCTTCAATTTCTGTTACAGAAAATGCGCCTTCCTTCATCCGTCCAAGCAAGCCTGCAAGCTGGCCAGGGGCAACATCAAAACCTTGTACCGTCATTTTTCTATTCATATCAGCCATCCATTATCTAAACTTTCCTTTGTGAGAAATCGTATCGTGCGGGTTCTTCGTCATTGCTTTCTGTGCCCTCCACATGTCAATTCACTACCGCAGCATCGAGCCAAGCTCATCTGCGACTTCTTCCGGGATAAATTGGTTCACCCTACAACGCGAAAACAAGATGCGCGTCAAGACGTCGTCGTGTTGCATCCGCATCCCTTTTTGCGCCGCATGCGCCAGCAATTCTTCTGTCATCGCGCCCTGCGATTTGCATAAAACCCAGGGCAAAGGTGATTGCTCGGGATTGAAATAAATTGCCACCATCTGACCGCCATCGTCATGTAAGACCAAGGTGGCAAAATCGAATTGCTCTAAATTGTCAGCTTCTTGCATTTCGCGGCCAATTTTGCGCAGTTGCGACTTCATCATCGGGTTGCCGTTCTGGCCTTTGCGCTCGCGTTTGACTTCGTCCTTGGTCATACGCAAGTCTTGTGCCCAAATGAACCGTTTGAAAAGGTAGTCCACCGCCGCCATCGCAAAAAAGAGCGGGATGACGAAGCTCATCAGCTTGAGGAATACGGAGGCGCCGACCGTCAATACACCATGCATGCCGCTGGCGGGAATTTTGACGAAGTCCCTCAGATGCGAATAGAACAGCACAGCCACAGCAGCGCCGATGACGAACAGCCCGAGGGCGAAC
>JAZKIX010000184.1:2049-3513 GCA_040384645.1 Pseudomonadota bacterium
GCGCAATTTGAAAAGGTTTTTTGCGCCGTTGATAGGGTCGAGCTTGTCCAGTTTCATTGCGACACGTGCGCCGTCGATAGAAAAGCCCACCTGCAAAGCCATGCCAGCAATCGCCATCACGCAGGCCAGGCCCAGAATTGGCAACACGATGCTGCCCAACGCTTGCTCGGCCAGCACAATCATGGCTGGCAACTGACGAGCGGGGTCGCCTATGGCGGTATAAATGGCAATAAAAAGGTCCTTGAGGGTGGCATAAATGCTTTGCATCCCCAGCATGAGCGATACGCATACAGCAAACAGCACCAGGGCACTGACGGCATCGGGCGACTTGGCGAAATTGCCTTCTTTTTGTGCGTCCTGTATTTTCCGGCTGGTCGCTTCTTCGGTTTTTTCTCCAGATGAGCTCATCCGATTGCCTGTTCCAAGAGCGGCAGTAAAGTACGGTAGCGCATGATGATTTGCAAAGTGCGGTCTAGGATGAAAGGCAGCATGATCACCAACACCAACGTGGCCAGCCAGGACTTGAGCGGTCGCACCAAATCATAAACTTGCATATTGGGCGCAGCCCGATTGAGCAGGCCAAAACCAAAATCGACCAGCAAAAGTAAAATCAAGGCCGGTGCGGAAAATAGCAGCGTCAGCGCGAACATTAGACTGATCTGGTCGCTAAATATTTTTTCCCAACCGGGTTTACCGTGCGGCATGAAGGTCATCACCGGCCACACCATATAACTGGCGTACATGGTTTCTAAAAACAAGCGCAAGCCGCCCACCGCGACGAAATAGACGAAAAACAATTGCAAGATCAATCGCGCATGCACCGAATTTTGATTACCTGCCAACGGGTCGATGGTTTGCGTGAAGGTCAGGCCGGTTTGGAAATCGATCAGATGGCCGATATTTTCCATCGCCCAGAAAATCATGCCGAAGGAAAAACCAAGGATTGCACCCAGCCCGACTTCCTTCAACAACATCGCGATCACGTGCCACGAAAATGTCAGTCCGGCTGCTTGCGGCTCCAACATCGGCAGCATGAATAAAGTCAGGGCCATGGCAATCGAGGCCCGCACCATTCTTGGCAAGTTCTGCGAAGAAAACAAAGGCAATACGATCAGGGCAGTCAGCATGCGAGCCATCACTAAAGTGACGACTGTCAGGTAGGGGTAAACTATTTCTGCCAGTTCTTGCATCGGGGCCAGCGCTTAGAAATGGGCAATCTGGTCGAATACGCGCTCCGCGTACGTCATGACATGCGATGCTAGCCAACGGCCTATCGCCACCAGCAACAAGCCGACAATGAGCAGCTTGAGGGTAGAGGCAATGGTCTGATCCTGTATCGAAGTTACCGCTTGCATAATGCCCACCAATAACCCGACCAAGGCAGCAACAATCACGATGGGTGCAGTCAGCAATAGCGTCAATGTCATTGCATTATTGGTGAATTCAACGATGATATTAGGACTC
>JAZKIX010000185.1:0-5658 GCA_040384645.1 Pseudomonadota bacterium
CGTCGGCAAAGAAGCACTCCAGTCGCCATAGATAAATCCGACTGGATGAAAATTCAGCATCAGCGGCAAGATCAAGAAGCTGCGCGAAGTGCCCAGCTCATCGCGCCACCAGCGCGGCAATTTATTGATGAAACCCGGCGCCTGTGCATCTTCGACAAAAATCATTTTATCGTTTGCCAGCGCAGCGTGAAAAACATCCGGCTGATAGGCGTCATTGAACTTCAAGCGCGGCAACATTTCTTCCGCGCCTTCACCAAAAGACATGCGGGCAATATATTTACCTTCATCGTGATGGCGCAAGAATGCAATCGCGCGGTTCAAACCCAGCCCCTGATAAACCGTCTCCAACGCTACTGTCATCAACTGTCCGGTATTGTTCGTGGCAACACCGTCGCCCATGTCGCCGACCCCGCGTTTGAGTATCTTGATCGAATCTGCCGGCTTGCCCAATGGCAGTTGCAACTGTTCTTTCGCATCGTCCGCAGGTGCGCCTTCCTGCTCGATCAATATCTCTTCTGCCGCAACCTTCTGCGCAATCTCGATCGCTTGCAAAACAAATTCGGGTTCGAGTCCCAGCATCTCGGCGTAATTTTCTGCAATGCTCGCCAAACCGCGAACAGCCGTATCGCCGTCATTACACAAGACTCCAGCACAACGTGTCGACATCGTCGAAACCGCCGCCAGCCATTCGGTGTGCTCCAAAGGTTCGTGCGAAACGCCAGGCTCGATACGCGGCGGCATGTCTTTCAAACTTTCGACCAGGCCATTCGGCAAACCCCAACGCTTGCCGATCAGTCGGCCGATTTCATCGAGTTCTAGCCCGAGAACTTCTCGCGTTGCTTCATTTTCCGGAATATTTTTTTCCACAAGCAATGCCTGCACCTGCGCCCATTGCTCAGGCAAATAGAAGGACACCATCAATCGTCCCAGCGAATGCAGTATCGAGCAAACGACGGCTTCTTCCGTATCGCGCTGTGGCGATGACGATGCGACTTGGCGTGCAATTTGTCCGGCCAGTACAGCCTTGCCCATTTCGTTGCGGGTATTCGATGTATCCGGCGAAGCGGCGGCCAATCCGTCTATCAGTTTTAAACCCAGCGCCAAATGCCCTATGGTTTCGGTACCCAGCACAATCACTGCTTTTGAAACGGTATTGATACCTTGTCCGAACGCTGAATACATGGCGCTATTCGCCAGACGCAACACGCGTTGCGTCAAAGTCGGGTCGGACAACACCGTTTTGGTCATGTTGAATTCGCGCTCATCATCGCCATGCATGGCGCCGACGATCGCCGTGACCACCTTGGAAAAACCAGGCATGTCACCGCGTTGCCGTACTCGCGTCCACAGCAATTCCAGTGTCTTGTCAGATAGCGAGGATGGGCTGATTTGTGTCGTCATGAATCGATTCTTGTTGCGTCGCAGATTAATGTTGTAGTGCAGCCGTATCTGCTTTCAGAATATCGATCAAGGTGTCCGGTAACTCAGGAAAACCGGTATGAAAACCTTGAATCAGAGTGCAACCTTGTGCCGATAAAAATTCCAGTTGCTTTTCGTTTTCAACACCTTCCGCCACAGTCAGCAAACTCAAATGATTCGCCAGACTGAGGATAACGTTGCAGATGGCAGCATCCTTGACGGAGGCCGGCAAATCCTTGATGAAGGTGCGATCAATTTTAAGTGCCGCAATCGGAAAGCGCTTCAGGTAAATCAGCGACGAATAACCGGTACCAAAATCATCAATCGCAATGCGTACGCCACGCTCTGCAATTTTCGTCAGCAACAACTCCGCATGCTCAGGGTCAGACATCAAAATACCCTCGGTAATCTCGAGCAAAAGTTGATGTCCCTTGACCCCCGACAGCTTGAGCGCATCGTCCATCATTTTGAGGAACTGATCATTACGGAATTGACGCGGACTGACATTGACCGATACGTAGAGTTGCCGACCTGCGATTTCTTCAAAGCGCTTCAGTTGTACACAGGCCGATTTCAAGGCCCACGCACCAAGCAGATTGATCAAGCCATTGTCTTCCGCCATTGGAATAAATTGACTCGGGGGAACCAGCCCGCTATCCGGCCGCATCCAGCGCATCAATGCTTCGAATCCCATGATTTGACGTGTGCGTGCATCAACGATAGGTTGATAGTGCAACAGAAATTCGCCATTCCTGACCGCTTCGAACATGGCCGCTTCCATCGACACATCATGCTCGATCTGATTGAAGGCGGCCTCGTTGTATATGATGCAGCGTGCCTTGCCGGTTTCCTTCGCGCGGTACATGGCGGTATCGGCATGTGCGAGTAATTTGACTTCGCTATCCCCATGCACAGGATAAACCGCAGCGCCTATGGAGGTACTCACATACAAGGCGTTGCCATTGATCTCAAACGGCAGCTGGATGGCTGAAATCATCCGGCGTGCGACATTTTGAATTTCCACTTCATCGACAGCACCAGGCAGCACAGCCACAAATTCATCGCCGCCGACTCGTGCCAGCGTATCGACATCGCGCAAGGTTTCGCGCAGACGTTTGGCCGCGATGCGCAGCAGTGCATCGCCGACCGGATGACCCAATGCGTCATTCACTTTCTTGAATCCATCGAGATCCAGCGCAATGACAGTGAACCCGATATTGGTGCGACGCGATTGCGCAATCGTCATTCTCAAACGATCTGCCAGCAAGGTACGATTAGGCAAATTGGTCAGCTCATCGTGCGTTGCCATGTGACGCAAACGCTCTTCAGTTTTTTGCTGGCTGGAAATATCACGCCCGGCCACGACAATTTCGATCTCGGTAGTTTCTGTAGAGTAAGCAAGCATCTGCAACTCGAACCAGAGGATGGCCGCTTGCGTTGTTATGCGCACACTAACGCGCGTGACTTCAAGGGAGTGCACAGTTTGCCGCAGCGCCGCTTCAATCGCATGACGATCCGACAGACGCACCATTTCACACAGATTGCTGCCGACCAGCTTTATATCGCGCCCGAGGGCATCCGCTGCGCGCGCGCTGGCAAACAGGATTTCACCATGCGTGTTGAGCCGCAACACAATTTCGCCAGCAACTTCCATCAAGCTGGAGAGCTGGTTGTTATGGTGTTCGTTACGCTTTGGCAACATATTTAAAACGGCTAGGGTTTGGCTGAGGCTTAGCAAATGTCTTTGCACTTTTCATTAATTGTTTTTGTGACACAAATACTCTTGATACAAGAACATGAATGCTAAATACAGGAAGTTGAATTGTTAAATCTCATTAACTTGATTCTCAAATCTTAATGCAGCAAAAACGAAATGAATAGAAAAGATTGCAGTAATAAAAATAAAAAATCACATTTGCACTATTTTCATGCGCCATGATATTAGCGACATAACAAAGGGATGTTAAATAACAACATTTCCAAATGGAATTTCACCAGCGGCAATCGCCTTCGTACAAATTTATCGCTGCAGGCATGTGCGCAGAGCAATTACTGGTCGGAGCATGTCGATAATTACGCGCATAAAAAAACCCGATGCGGGTTAGACATCGGGCTTTGTTTGCATATCCTGTTTAGGTAACCCTTAAAACGGAATGTCGTCATCCATATCGTTAAAATTGGATGCTGCAGGTTTGGCTGCAGGGCGCGCTGCGCTGCTAGCGCCACCAGAACTTTGACGCGGCGCCGGAGCACTGCTGCCGTAGTCGTCATCCATGGATGCGCTGCCGCCGCCAGCACCAGGACGTCCGCCCAGCATTTGCATTGTGTCGGCGATGATTTCTGTCGTGTAGCGTTCGACGCCGTCTTTATCTGTCCATTTGCGTGTTTGCAAACGGCCTTCGATATAAACCGACGAACCTTTTTTCAAATACTGGCCGGCGATCTCTGCCAGCTTGCGATAGAAGGTGATGCGATGCCATTCAGTAACTTCTTTTTTGTCGCCGCTGTTCTTGTCTTTCCAGCTTTCCGTCGTAGCAACGGCCACGTTGGTAACGGCTTCGCCGTTTGGCATATAGCGTGTTTCAGGATCGCGGCCCAGATTGCCGACGATGATGACTTTATTAACTGATGCCATTAAATTTTCTCCGATTAAACTACGGCAGCCTGAACCTGACTGCGGCGCGGTACGTTTTTCATATTGGCAGCAATTATAAGCCACGCTACCGTTAACACTGCACCCAAAACAAAGACAGACGCGCCACCTGCGTGCTGCGTCAACCAACCACCCAACGCACCACCACAAAACAAACCGAGCGCCTGCAGTGTGTTATAGACGCCCAAAGCTGCACCTTTGCTCGCCGCCGGCGCAATGCGCGACACCAATGAGGGCTGGCTGGCTTCAAGAATATTGAAGGCGATAAAAAATGCCAGCAACAGCGTAACCAACCACGACCAGTGCACCTTCGTTTGCGATAGCACCAACCACATACCTATCTGGACCAGCAATAATAAAGCAATCGCGCCGACAAAAACCTGTTTCGACTTGCCACGCTTTTCACCAATGAAAATCGGCGGCAGCATGAAAATGAAAGAGGCGACAACGACAGGCAGGTAGATTTTCCAGTGCTCGGCCAACGGCAAATTGCCAAACTTGAGCAGCACAGACGGCACCACAACAAACATCGCCATTTGCGTCACATGCAAGGCAAACACGCCATAGTTAAGCCGCATCAATTCGCCATTGGCCAGCACTTCGCGTATCGAGGAACGCCCAGGCGGCAAAGCGGGTGCGGCAGGGACTATATATATAACCACCAGAATTGCCAGCACGGACAAGATGCCGGTCAGCGCAAAAATGCCGCCCATGCCGATTGCCTGATACAACAAGGGGGAAATCACCAGCGAGCCGGCAAACGTCAGACCGATGGAGCCACCGACCATCGCCATCGCCTTGGTGCGATGCTCTTCTCTGGTTGAATCTGCAATGAAAGCGGTCACTGCGGCAGAAATGGCGCCGGCGCCCTGCACCGCTCGACCGATAATGACCCAAACGATGGTGTCAGCAGCAGCGGCAATAAAGGAGCCAAGCGCAAACAGAATCAGGCCGATGATGATGACGCGCTTGCGCCCGTATTTATCCGAAGCAATGCCAAACGGGATTTGTCCGAACGATTGCGTCAATCCGTAAATCCCCAAAGCCAAACCAACCAGCGTCGCGCTGTCACCGCCCGGCAAACCTTTTGCATGGACTGAAAATACCGGCAGGATCAGGAAAAGGCCCAGCATCCGCAAGCCGAAAATCGACGCAAGCGAAGTACTGGCGCGAATTTCATCGCGGCTCATGCGGCTACTGACGTCGTTTGAAGAGTTGGATGACATGGCAAACAGGAAATAGAACAAAAGCGGTTTTACGACCAGCTTTAAAACCCGTTATAGTAGCAGGTTGACCCGTTTTAACCCGCTCCAAACCTTCAAAAAAGGCCAGGGGCACCGGAAAAGCCTAGCTGAAAGAGTGAATGGACGAAATTCGTATCCGAGGTGCGCGCACGCACAACCTCAAAAACATCAATCTGGATTTGCCGCGTAACAAACTGATCGTGATTACCGGTTTATCCGGCTCCGGCAAGTCCTCGCTCGCTTTCGATACGCTGTATGCAGAAGGACAGCGCCGCTACGTCGAATCGCTGTCATCGTATGCACGCCAGTTTTTGCAATTGATGGAAAAACCCGATGTCGATT
>JAZKIX010000186.1:0-355 GCA_040384645.1 Pseudomonadota bacterium
TCGCGCCTTGGAAAGAGCATCTCAATAGCAAACTCGATTTGATGAAGCAAGCCCATCAACAGGGCTTGGAAAGCGGCGACCTGATCTACGCGGCGGTATCGGCTTACGGCTATGTGTTTCATACCTTTTTTACCGGAAAAAATATCGGCTGGGTGATGAAAGAGGCCGACAAATATTACGATGCCATCAAACGCATCAAGCAAGACCGCTACGGCCACGTCACTGCGCAATTGCAGCAAGTGATGCTCAATCTGCAAGGTGCGGCAGCCGATCCGACTTGCCTGGTTGGTGCGCGGTATGACGAAACCCAGATGCTCGATTTCCATCTCGCCAGCCATGACCAGACTGCCGCCGG
>JAZKIX010000186.1:365-18915 GCA_040384645.1 Pseudomonadota bacterium
AAGTATTTATTTTCGATACCATGCTGTGCTACCTGTTTGGCAAGGTTGAAAAAGCGCTGGAACATGCCGTCGCCGCCAACCGCTATATCTTTGCCTTGCAAGGCACGATGCTGGTGCCGATCCATCATTTTTATCATGCGCTGGCCTTGCTGCGGGCATGCGATGGCGCGAGCTTGTCGCGCCGCAAAAGCCATCTGGCACAAGTGCATGCCTATCAAAAAAAGTTTAAGAAATGGGCGCTGCACGCGCCCATGAATTACGCCCATAAATATCAATTGATCGAGGCCGAACGGTTGCGCGTCAAAGGTAATTTTGCCGCGGCCGAGCTGTGTTACGAGCAGGCGATTGCACTCGCGCAAGAACATCAATACGTCAACGAACAAGCTTTGGCCAATGAATTGGCCGGCAAGTTTTATCTCAGCCGCAATCGCAAGCGTGCGGCGGTGGCGTATCTGACTGAAGCGCATTTCTGTTATGAAAAATGGGGCGCCAGCGCAAAATCCAACCAGCTCGAAATTGAGTATCGCGAACTAATGGTGCGGCATATCGACAGCGACATGTTGCAGAGCAGTTTTGGTTCTACTCTCACTATCGGCGGTCGGCATTCGGAATCGCTCGATTTATCGACCGTCTTAAAGACTTCGCAAGCCTTGTCCGGTGAAATCGACCTGGAAAAATTGCTGGGCAAGATGATGCAACTGGTAGTGGAAAATGCCGGCGCCGAGCGCGGTTTTTTCATCATCGAGGAAAACGGCCAACTGGTGATCAAGGCCGGCGGCCGCGAAGATGGCGTCACGGCCCGCATCCGGCAAGCGATCCCGGTCGATGGCGTGCTGCCGGTATCGATCCTCAATTACGTGATGCGGACCCAGCAAGCGGTGGTGCTAGACAATGCCGCCGACGATATGCTGTTCGCAGCCGAACCGTATATCTATAGCCGCAAGCCGAAATCGGTCCTGTGTTTCCCGGTCCAGCATCAAGGCAAGATAAGCGGCTTGCTGTATCTGGAAAACAATCTGGTGGCTGGCGTCTTCACCACCGCGCGTCTGCAATTGATGAATATGCTGAGTGCGCAAATTGCCATTTCCATCGACAACGCCACCTTGTACGAACAATTGGAAAGCAAGGTGGCCGCCCGCACCGAAGAATTGCGTTTGCTCTATTCCGAGCAAGAAGTGATTCAAGAAAATACCTCGGTCGGTATCGCCTTCATCAAGCAGTTGCGTATCCAGCGCTGCAACCCCTGGTTCGAGCGCATGTTTGGCGTCAGTGCCAGCGCGATCGGTGAATTTTCGCTGGGCGACTTTCTGGCCGAGCCGGCGGAATACGAGGCCCGCTCGCAAGTCGCTTTCCAGGTGCTGAAAAGCGGCCAGTTATATAGCACCGATCTTGAAATGCAGCGCCAGGACGGCACCCGCTTCTGGTGTACCTGCCATGCCAAGGCGATCGACGGCAAGGATATTTCCAAGGGCCAGATTTGGGTGATCCACGACATCAGCGCCCGCAAGTTGGTCGAAGCGGAGCTGCATTTGGCCAAGAATGCAGCAGAAGCGGCGAATCATGCCAAGAGCGATTTCCTGGCCAATATGAGCCACGAAATCCGCACCCCGATGAATGGCGTGATCGGCATGCTCGGCCTGTTGATTGATACCCAGCTCGGCACCCAGCAGCGCGACTACGCTGAAACTGCGCGCCTGAGTGCGGAAAACCTGCTGAGCCTGATCAACGATATCCTTGATTTCTCCAAGATCGAAGCCGGCCTGCTGAGTATCGAGCCGATTGCTTTCGATCTCTTGCATCTGGCCGAAATGGTGGCCGAACAGCAGGCGCTGTCGGCCCATGCCAAAGGGATCGACATCATCTTGCGGCTGTCGCCTGACTTGCCGCACCACTTGATCGGCGATCCCGGCCGCATCCGCCAGATTTTGACCAATCTGGTCAGCAATGCCATCAAATTCACGCATGAAGGTCATGTCACCATCGAGCTGGAACGGCTGGGCGATGTCGATGGCGGCATCAACTTGCGGGCCGCAGTCAGGGATACCGGCATCGGCTTGCCACCTGACAAAGTCGATCATGTATTCGGTAAATTCACCCAGGCCGACGTCTCCACCACGCGCCAATATGGCGGCACTGGATTGGGCCTGGCGATTTGCAAGCAACTTGCCGAATTGATGGGCGGCGCGATTGGGGTCGAAAGCATCCTCGGCTATGGCAGCAGTTTTTGGATCAAGCTCACTTTGCCAGTCCAGAGCCAGCCCGTGATCAAGGCGCCACCGGCATTGCCGCAAGCACGCATCCTGTGCATCGATGGCAATCCGGTACAGCGTCAAGTAATGGAGGAACAATTCGGTGCACTGGGACTGCAGGTCGATTGTTGCGACTCGGTAGAAGCCGCTTTGATCGAATTACAATTGAACACCAGCCCGCAAAATCGCTATGCCGTGGCGCTGCTTGACATGAGTTTGGTTACTGAGATCGACGGTGCAGTTCGCGTCCTGCGTACCCATCCGGCCAACGCCCGGCTGCACGTCATGGCTATGAGTACCCTGAACCGGAAAGCCGATCTGGTCCAGTTGCAGGCGGCAGATTTTGCCGGCTGCCTGCTCAAACCCTTGCGCCAGAGCGATTTGCAACAAGCGTTGTCGATCTTGTTATCGGCCTCGGACCGGCTGCAGTTTGTGACACGCCATACCTTGGCCGGATCGCTGGCGGTCGACGTGGTCAACCCCAGCCGCGATTTTGAAGGGATGCGGATATTGCTGGCCGAAGATAATCTGGTCAATCAAAAAGTCGGCAGCAAGATGCTGGAAAAACTGGGTTGCATTGTCCAGATTGCCGACGACGGTGTGCAAGCCCTGGCACTCTTTAAGCGCGAACCGTTTGACCTGGTGCTGATGGATTGCCAGATGCCGGAACTGGACGGTTTCCAGACCACCGCCGCGATTCGCGAATATGAAGGCACGCAAAAGCGCACTCCCATCATTGCCCTGACCGCCAACGCCATGGACGGCGACCGCGAAAAATGCCTGGCCGCCGGCATGGATGCCTATTTATCCAAGCCGATCAGGCCAGAGCCGCTGAAAGAAGCCTTCATGGCGTGGCTGCCGTTGCCGGAAAACGGTTGAGGATGGTCAGGAACAGCCGCCAAAGAGTTAATTTTTCTGAAGATATACTCCTGCCTGTATTATTTTTAGAGCAATGAAGACGTGCGGATTAGTGGGTGTTTTTCCTTATACCCCCACTATTTATCGAAATTTCCTAATTATTTAGCCCCTCGGAATGCGCCAGTGGTCGGTGCCTGATGAATCGCCGAAAGTGCAAATTGCTTGGGAACATCCCCTCCCTTTCAAGGGGAGGGCTAGGGTGGGGATGGGTTTCTTCTGTAGAAATTGCATAAAAAGACCCATCCCGGCCTTCCCACTTGGCAGAGCGCCTTGAAAGGGAAGGAAAAAACAAATTCCCAGCGTTTGAAGCCCTAACGCCCACCAGCCAGCCGCGCATTCGACGGATACATTGCCTCCAGCGCCACTTGATCCATCTCGGTTTTAAACTGGTGCGTCTCCTTCAGTGCCTCGGCCCGTTGCGCCGCCGGTCGCAGATTGATCACATCGAACCAGCGTTTGACATGCGGCAGTTGCTGCCACGCTTCGGAGCCCAGCACAAACGGCACTGCCCGTGCCCAGCCCCAAAGTGCCATGTCGACAATCGTGTAATCGGCGCCCAGCATGTAATCACGCTGTGCCAAATGCGCATCCAGAATATTCCAGTGGCGCCAGGCTTCAAAATCGTAACGGTTCAGCGCATAGCTTTTCGGTTCAGGCGCGAAGTGCCTGAAATGCACTGCCTGACCCGAGTACGGGCCAATCCCGCTAGCGATAAACATCAACCACGACAGCATCTGGGCGCGCGATGCCGGATCGGCTGGCGGTAAAAATTGCCCGCTCTGTTCCGCGAGGTAGAGCAAGATCGCATTGCTGTCAAACACCACCGCCTGGGTTTCGTCGTCGGTGATGGCAGGTGTCTTGCCGTTTGGGTTGATGGCGAGAAAGCTGGCGGCATGTTGCTCGCCTTTTCGCGTGTCCACCGGCATCAATTCATATGCGAGTCCCGATTCTTCCAAAAACAACGCCACCTTGGCTGGATTGGGCGACGGGTGGTAGTAGAACTTGATCATTTTTTGCTTTCGATGCGAATGGTGAAGGACGGCGCGGATCAATCCCGGCGGCGCCGCCAAATAATGACGCCGCCGCTCAGCGCATTTGTGTGTAGTTGACCGGAATCCATTGAAAACCTTTGCCGACGCTGCGCAAATGTCCCAAGCCAGGGAATTGGATATGCGAAGCCCCAACGATCGCGCCATCCTTGACCGCCTGCGTGAATGCCTGCTCGCGTGCGTGGGCCGCTTCTTTGGCGTCGCTGTCAAAGGTAATCGTCACCTCCGGGTGGTCCAGTTGCACCGCGGCGACGTGGATCAGGTCACCGATCAAGACCAATTTTTGACCCTGGCTTTCCACCACATACGAGGTGTGACCGATAGTGTGACCGGTGCTGGCAACCGATTTAACGCCCGGCACCAGTTCCGTATTTGCTGTGAAGGGCTTGTACTTGTTCGCTGCGATATACGGATTGAGCGACGCCATCGCGCCTTGGAAAAAAGCTTTCGCTGCGTCCGGTGCCTTATCCATGTTGGCCTGGCTCAACCAGACATCGGCCTCGCGTTGGTCGGAGCGGATAGTGGCGTTAGGAAAGGCCAGTTCGCCATTCGAGATCAAACCGCCGACATGATCCGGGTGCAGGTGGGTCAGATAGACTTCATCGATTTGTCCTGGCTCGTAACCGGACGCTTTTAAATTGATCAGTAGCTTGCCCAAAGACGGGCCGAACAAGCCGGCGGTACCGGCGTCGATCAACACCAATTTAGTGCCAGTGTTGATCAAGTAAGCATTGACCGAGGTTTCCAGCGGTGCAGTCAAAAAAGATTTCGACAGCAATTGGGTGGTCTTGGCCGTGGGCTCCATCAATAATTTATCGACCGGTAAATCGATTGTGCCATCGCTTAGCGCGGTGACTTCAAACGCGCCCAGCATCATGCGGAAATAGCCAGGGGCAGGGATTTTTACCATCGGTGCCGCCGCCATTGCGTTTTGGCTGCTGATGGCGACCAGCGCCACGGTTGAGATCAAGGCGACAGCATGGGCTATTTTGCTTAGCTTTAAATACGACATGGAAACTTCCTTTCGGCCAGAATGGCCATGAGTAATTGACGGAAGTGATTGTATTTACTTGCGAGATTCGCCACAATATATGGAATTGCAAAGCAACTTTGCGTTTTTCGCAAAGATTCAAGGAGTGGTGCCGTGTTTGATGCGATACGGATTTTTCTAGCGGTGACCGATACCGGCAACCTGTCGAAAGTGGCCAGGGAACGTGGCCTTGCCGTCTCGTCGGTGTCCCGCAAAATCGATGTGCTGGAAGCGGAACTTGGCTTCAAACTATTCCACCGCAGTTCTCGGCTGCTGATGCTAACCGACGCCGGCGAACAATTCTTACCGCGCGCCAGGAGCATCGTGGCTGAACTCGATGATGCCAAGGAAGCGATATCGGCCTTGAATGCCGACCCGCGCGGCCTGTTGACCGTTACCATGCCTTCATCGTTTGGACGGCTTCACGTCATGCCAGCCGTGGTCAGCTTCCTCAAGCGCTACCCCTTGATGGAAGTGACCTTGCATATCAGCGACCAGATCGTCGACCTGACCATGCAGCGGGTCGACGTCGCGATCCGTATCGGCAGCTTGCCCGACAGCGACCTGGTGGCAACCCGGCTGGCGCCGATGCGACGCTTGGTCTGCGCCAGCCCCGACTATCTGGCACGCTGCGGCGCGCCATCCTCGCCAGAAGACCTGCTGAAACACAATTGCCTGACGGTGGCCTACATAAAGCAGCCAACTGGCTTATGGTGCTTCCCCGGGGTCAACCGCAACGCGCCGCTGCCGGTGCGCGGCAATTTAAGGATCGACGACACCGACTCGCTGTTGCAAGCCGCAGTCGCCGGTATCGGCATCGTGCATCTGGCAAGCTGGATGGTGAACAATATGATCGCTTCGGGTAAGTTAGTCTCGCTCTTCCCCGAGCCTATGCTAACCATGCCAAAGAGCCAGTCCGCAATCCATGCAGTGCGGATGCCGGGCCGCTCCCACGCCGCAAGGGCGCAGTTATTTATCGCGCATTTGAAAAGCGAGTTTGGTGAACCGGCGTATTGGGATCGCGTAGTGCTGCCAGCCTGAATTGTTACTGTTGTGACGGTCGCTAAATGCGGAGGTCGTTACCTTGACGATAGCTGCGTCCGTGCGGCATTGGGGCGTTTGACAAAGCGCCCGCCACCAAATAGACTAGTCATTTAACTAGTTAGATAGAGGCTCTTCAATGCATACGTGGCCAGTACAAGACGCGAAAGCACGGTTTAGTGAATTTCTTGATGCCTGTCTGTCTGAAGGCCCGCAAATGGTGACCAGGCGCGGCGCCGAGGCAGCCGTATTAGTCCCGGTACAAGAGTGGCGCCGACTTCAGTCGGCAGCGCGTCCCTCTTTGAAGCAACTACTTCTAGCGGATTCGGCACGGTCAGAACTCCTGATCCCACAACGCGGCCAGGTGCGCCGCCGTCGCATTGATTCGCTCGAATGACAGCGATGTTTTTACTCGATACCAATGTCGTCTCTGAACTGCGCAAGCCACGACCACATGGCGCCGTGTTGGCATGGCTGCAATCAGTGGACGAAGCCCAACTGCATTTGTCAGCGGTTACGCTTGGTGAAATTCAAGCCGGTATTGAATTGACGCGAGAACAGGACTCGATCAAAGCAGCGGAAATAGAAGCTTGGCTTGAGTTAGTTGCCTCCGCTTACAACGTCTTGCCGATGGATGCAGCCGCCTTTAGAAACTGGGCCAGCCTGCTACATAGGAAGTCTGACACGCTCTATGAAGACGCGATGATTGCCGCGACGGCGCGCGTTCACAAGCTGGTTGTCGTCACCCGAAACGTCGCCGATTTCAAGGTGCTTGGGGTAGAAATATTTAATCCGTTTGACTATGCTGGCCGGTAATGCAATATCGGAGCAAGCCCTGCACTTTGGGAGAGTAGCTATTTAGCGATTTATTAGTTCAACTCAGGCAAATCGCGCGGGTGGCGGCGAAGCTTTCATCAAGGAACTTGACAAAACAAGTAACACGTAAGAAGCCGTCAATAGCGCTACTTATCGCGTCGTATGGAGTTTGTGCACCGACTACAAATTGCGGCCTGCGACGTTGATCTTCTGTTTTCCGAAACCACTAGCGCAACTGACGCACCAACTGGGCCAAGGTATACGGTTTCGTAATTAGCGGAAACTCGTCAATCTTGGCATTCTCTGCCGTAAGCGCCGGCTCGGCGTAGCCAGAGGCGAGAATGACCTTTATCGTCGGCCTGATTTTGCACGCGTGCTGCCCCAATTCGATCCCGTTCATCCCTGGCATGACGACATCGGTAAACAGGATATCGATATCGTCGTTTTGATTCAGGATTGCTATTGCTTCGGGCGCGCTGTTGGCCGATACCACGTCGTAGCCGAGCATCTGGAACAGTGCGATGGCCATGTTCAGCACGTCCTCCTGATCATCGACTACCAACACCTTTTCGCGTTGTTCGACTGCGGCATCACCTGTTGTGCCATCGTCCAAGGCGGGAAAATATAAATGTACTGTGGTGCCTGCATCTGGAGCCGACTCGATCTTTAAATCGCCGCCAGATTGCTGCATCAAGCCATACGCCTGGCTAAGTCCAAGGCCTGTTCCTTTGCCGACGGGTTTGGTCGTGAAGAAAGGCTCGATGGCGCGCGCCGCGATATCTGCGCTCATGCCGGTCCCACTATCGGCAATACTGACCCGTACATATCGACCCGCGGAAAGCGTGCCTACCTCGCCTTGCGCAAGCGTTACAGCGTCGGTGCGCAACGTGATGGTGCCCCGGTCCGGCGTCGCATCGTGCGCATTGACGACCAGATTAAGGATGGTTGCCTCGACTTGCGCGGCATCGACGAAGACATTTGGCAAGTTGCCTGCCAAATGCCATTCAAAAGCCAAAGAGCTGCGCACTGCACGGCGTAAAACCGCCTCGAACGAGTTGATCACTTGGTTCAGATTGTGGCTTTCTTGCTGCAATGGCTGCTGGCGTGCAAATGTGAGAAATTGGCGCGTTAAATTGGCGCCACGCGCCACTTCGCGTTCCATAGATTCAATAATCCTCAGGTCGGCGGTATCGCGCGACCGATACCGTAACACTGCCAAACCATTGCTCATGACACTGAGCAAGTTGTTAAAGTCGTGCGCAACACCGCCCGTCAACTTGCCAAGCGCTTCCAGTTTTTGGGAATGAAATAATGCTTCCTTGGTCTTATCCAGCGCCTGTGCCGCCAGCCTGCGTTCAGTAATATCACGGGTCACCTTGGCATAGCCGATCAGTTCGCCGAAGCTATTGCGGATCGGATCGATCACGACATGCGCCCAAAATCGACTTCCGTCTTTACGCAGACGCCATCCTTCATTCTCGAACCGCCCTTCGGCTGCGGCAGTCGCCAATGCGGTCATTGGCAAGCCGCGCTCGATATCTTCCTCAATATAAAAGCGGGAAAAATGCGTGTTGATAACCTCGTCCTGCTCGAAGCCTTTGATGCGGCGTGCCCCAGCGTTCCAGTTGGAGATTTTCCCCTCTGGCGAGAGCATGTAGATCGCATAGTCGGTCACGCCCTGAACCAGCAAGCGGAAGCGCTCTTCGCTGGCATGCAAAGCTTCGGCGGCGCGCTTGCGGTCGGTGATGTCGCGGGTGATTTTTGCGAACCCGATCAAGGTGCCATCGGTGTCACGTACCGCGTCAATGACAACATGCGCCCAGAAACGGGTATTGTCTTTGCGCACGCGCCAACCCTCATCTTCAAATCTGCCCGTGTCTGCCGCTGTCTGTAAGGCGCGTTGCGGCAAAAGGGCGGTCCTGTCCTCGTGCGTATAAAACGCAGAGAAATGCGAGCCGATGATTTCGTCACCGTTGTACCCCTTGAACCGTTGCGCTCCAGCGTTCCAACTGCTGACGATACCGCCAGGCGAGAGCATGTAGATTGCATAGTCGGTCACACTGGAGACAAACTGATGCAAGCGCTTATCGTCGACAGCGGAAGAGGATGGATCGGGTAAATTTGTCATGGTGGCATTCGGGTATGGGCTAGCTACGCTGCGCTTAGCCATCGGCCACGACTATATCGCAATAAAAAAACGTTGTGCCGTTTTGGGTCTGGCGTGGATGGCCTAATAGCGCAGTCTATTGCGCCCGGCGCTTTGTGATTTACAGCGTTGCTGCCTACATCGACTAAAGTGTGCCCTTGGCACCACTGTAGGAGTTGAAATGAAGAAAACGCACCCTATCATCCACCAGATCGAATTACGGGTTGCCGAACTTTCGGCATTGTTCAATTCAATGGACCCTACGCCGTTCCATCACCGCGATCTCGACCGGGACGCCGTTGAATTCCTGGAAAACTGGGCTCTCGAATTTTCCCAGGAGAGCCACTTCCATATTATTGTTCACATCGATAACTTGCCCCCGGTCGATCCCGCGCCGTTGGTTGCCGAAGCAATTGGCAACTACTTCAGCTATAAATCGATCCTCGCCAAACGTAGCTTGCGGCTGCTACTGCTGGAAGGGCGTGCCAGTCTCTTGATCGGACTCGGTTTCCTGACGCTGTGCCTGCTTGGGGCTGATCTTCTGGCCGTCTATGCAAGCAATACCTTTCTCAGGATGCTGAAAGAAAGCCTGCTGATCGGCGGCTGGGTTGCCATGTGGCGCCCGATGCAGATATTCCTGTATGAATGGTGGCCGATCGTACGCAAGCGCAGGATCTATCGCAACCTAAGCCATGCGAAAGTGCATGTCTTGCAGGCAAAGTCGTAGCCGCATTTTTTATGAATTTATTGGGGGGTATAGGCAAAAACATCACCTTCTCCGCACGGTTTAATTGGCTCTTTAATAATACTGCCAGGTGTATTATTTCTCTCCGCAGTGCCATGCAGAAACCTCAGAAGCACTAACTCCCCCTCGGCTTCGCCAGCAACGCCTTCAAATTCGCCAGCCGATTCTGCGGCGTAATGATTTCCGCCTCGGTCGGCACCGCATCGCCTTCATCCAATTTCATTTCCTTGATAAAGCGCGAGACGTCGCAATGGACGCTTTCGCGGGCGCGTTTGCGTTTTTTGCACCAGGTGATTTGCAGGGTGCGCTGGGCGCGGGTGATGCCGACGTACATCAGGCGGCGTTCTTCTTCGATGCGAGCGCCGAGGGTTTCAATCGGGGCGTCGGGGTCGCCTTTGTGCGGCAAGATACCTTCTTCGACACCGACCAGGAAGACATGGGGGAATTCCAATCCCTTTGACGCGTGCAGGGTAGACATGCGCACGGCGTCGGGGTCTTCGTCCTTGCCTTCCAACATGGTCATCAGGGCGACCATCTGGGTCAGATCGAGCAAGCTTTTCTCGGGATCGTCGCCGCTCTTGCCGCCGCTACCTTTTTCCTTTAGCCAACTGGTGAAGTCGATCACGTTTTGCCATTTGCTCTGGGCTTGGCGGTCGTCGAAGTTGTCGTAGAGATAGGCTTCGTAATTGATTTCTTTCATCATGTCGTCCAGCAGTTCGGCGGCATGGCCTTCACGATGGGCGTGTAATTCTAGCTGGTTGATGAAGCTGCAGAACTGGCGCAGCGGGGTTAATTGCCGGTCCGGTAATTTGGCTTCCAGCCCGCCCTTGAATACGGCGTCGAACAGCGAACATTGCCATTGGCCGGCAAAAGCGCCCAACACTTCTAGCGTCGATTGGCCGACCCCGCGCTTTGGCGTGGTGACGGCGCGGATGAAAGCCGGATCGTCGTTTTCATTGGCGACCAGGCGCAGGTAGCTGATGATGTCCTTGATTTCGGCCTTGTCGAAAAAGCTCTGGCCGCCCGAGATGGTGTAGGGAATGCGTTCCTTGCGCAGCGCTTGCTCGATCACGCGGGCTTGGTGGTTGCCGCGGTACAAAATCGCATAGTCTGAAAACTTCGCGCGCCGTTCGAAGCGGTGCGCCGATAGCATGATGGCGACTTGTTCGGCTTCCTGGTCGTCGTCTTGCATGCCCAGCACGGTGACCGGATCGCCCAGACCGTGGTCGGACCAGAGCGATTTTTCAAACAGTTTGGGATTGTTGGAAATGACCGAATTGGCCGCTTGCAGGATGCGCGTGCTGGAGCGGTAATTCTGTTCCAGCTTGATGACTTTCAAATCCGGGAAATCGACTTGCAGCGTTTTCAGGTTTTCGATGGTGGCGCCGCGCCAGGCGTAGATCGCCTGATCGTCGTCGCCCACTGCGGTGAACAGCGGCTTTTTACCGACGCCGGTGACCAGCAATTTGACCAGTTCATATTGGCATGTGTTGGTGTCCTGGTATTCATCGACCAGCAGGTAACGCAGGCGCCGTTGCCATTTATCGCGCACCTCTTCGGTGTGGCGGAACAGTTCCACCGGCAGGCGGATCAAGTCGTCGAAATCGACCGCCTGATAGGCCGACAGGGTGGCGACATAACTGCGGTAAATCCGCGCCGCCTGCGCTTCGTCTTCATCCTTGGCCAGGTTGAGGGCGGCATCGGGATCGATCAAGCCATTCTTCCAGAGCGACATGGCGTTCTGGATGCGGCGGATCAATTGCTTGTCAGTGGTGATCGCCAGATCTTGCACCAGCGAAAAACAATCGTCGCTATCCATGATCGAGAAGCGGTCTTTGAGGCCGAGCGACTTGGCTTCTTGCCGCAGGATTTTCACGCCCAATGAATGGAAGGTGGACACCGTCAGTTGCTTGGCTTGCTTGGGCTCTTTCAGCAACTTGGCGATGCGCTCCTGCATTTCCAGCGCGGCTTTGTTGGTGAAAGTGAGGGCGGCCACGTTCTTGGGCTCATAGCCACAATCCTCGATCAGGTGCGCGATTTTTTGCGTGATGACGCGGGTTTTGCCGGAACCGGCGCCGGCCAGTACCAGACACGGGCCATCCATGTAATAGACGGCTTCGCGCTGCGGCGCATTCATGCTGGGGCTGGGCGTGCTGGACATCGGGAGAATTGGCTCGGTGAAACAAAGCGCTTGATTGTAGCAGTCGCAATCGCTGACACATCAGCGGGCACATGCTGCCGAATCGCAGCATTGCATCGGCTTGATTTGACAAGCTGACAAGCAACTCCCAAACTACGCGCTCAAGTTTTACAAGTTTCCATTGGAGCAATAGCGCATGCTAATCAAGCGACTGACACCGGCCCATACCTATCTGCACTACGACGATCCGCTGCGCGCCAATACCCAGCTCAGGGCCAGGCGCATCGTGGATAACGACAAGACCCGCGCTGCGATGCAAGCCACATCCGATGTGGCCGGCGATCTGGATAATGCATTTGAAAACCGGCCCGACATCGCGGTGTTGCACGACTTCCGCTACAACAGCGTCAAGGGCGATATGCATGTCGATCACCTGGTGATCACGCATAATTTCCACGTATTTTTGATCGAATCGCGCACCACCGGCAGTACTCTGGCCAAAACCGACGACAAGAAATTCACCACGACCGATGAGCACGGTACCGAATATTCGATCCCTTCGCCGATCCGCCAATTGCGTCAGAATCGGGCAATGTTAAAGCGCGTGCTGCGCGAAGTGCCGGTGCCGACCCGCTTCGGGCGAGCGTTGAATGCGACGGTGCATAACTATGTGGTGATCGATCCGTTTACGACCGTGGTCAACCGCAGCAAAATGGAATTTAATGATTTCGTCAGCCCGAACCAGTTGATCTCGATCATCGATCAATGCGCTAAAAAGAACACTTTCCTCGGCTTTTTCACCCATATGCAAAGCGAGCAATTGCGCCGCACTGCGCGCCATATCGCCAAGATGCACGCACCGCGCCGGGTTCGTTTTTCACATAAATTCCGTCATGTGATGGTACAGCCCGAAGCTGGCGTGCCGGAATAAGACGGCGCAAGTAGCGGACGGGTTATTGCGCGTCGTAGACTTGGACCTTGTCGATCCACTGGCCCCACTGATCGACAAAAGCTTGATGGATTGGGTCAACCTGATAGCGGTCATGCCCGAACAAGTCATTGAAAATCACGGTCAGCCCAAAGCTGTAGCTGCGTTCTACTTCCGGCGTATGGGTATCGGCCGGGATGCCGACAAAACCGTGGCGGATGGTGTCGATTTTCAGCAGACCCAATAAAGCTTGTTCAAATTGGCCGTGTTGCTCTGGTGTGGTGCTGTCTTTGAGCCAAAAAAATACCGCGTGTACAAACATGGTCGAGTCCTTTTTAAATGATCGCTTGAGGCCATTCTTGTTCCAGCAGGGAATAATAATCCAGATCGTGCCAGCGCCCGCCCCAGAATCCCATCTCGCGATGCACACCTTCAAAACGGAAGCCTAATCGTTTAATCAAATTGACTGACGGGGTGTTAATGGCGGCGATTTCGGCGTGAACCCGGTGCAATTGCATGTCTTTGAAACCAAACTCGATCAAGGCGCGCAAGGCTTCTTGCATATAGCCTTGCGCTTGCGCCGCATGCGCTAGTTCATAGCCCAGCATGCAGTTATGCCAGCTCTTATTCCAGCGGAAAAATCCAGCGGTGCCAATCAGCTTGCCATCGCATTCGATGCCCCAGCGCAGGCCGTTGCCGCTGTCGCGCAGGGTGTGGAAGCTGGCGATCAACTGTTCGACTTGTGATTTTTCAGTCAGCGGGTCGACGCCATACCAGCGCATGGTGGCGGCATCGGAATAGATCGCCAGCAGCGTATCGGCATCGTGCAGGTCGATGGCGCGTAGTTGCAGGCGGGCAGTGCGCAAGGTCGGGAAGGGCAGGTTATTGATGGTGGGCAGCGTCATTGTCGATCCTACAGCAGCGGGAAAACGGCTCCAGACGTTTAAATATACTGGTGCCAGTATATTTAAAGGCCTAACAAAACCGAGCGGGTTAATGGGTGTTTTGCTTGATACTCTGCCATAGTTCATCGCCAGCGGCAATATCAGGCACCGCAATACGCAGCAACAATAAGCAGGAACAATAAGCATCAACCCCGCTTGGAATGGACTGGCGCATGCATTATCATGATCCGACTTTTCCCACACAGCGCAGGCAGCCAGCGGCACCATTATGAAATTTGAACATTTGATTGAAATCAACGACGCCTTCAACCCACTGTACGATGTGCTGACCCGCGAGCAAGTGTGGCAAGGGCTGGTGTTGCGGGCCGAAGCGCCCAAGCTGTTTGTGCCGCATCTGGACGAATGCGAGTTGTATGACCGCAGCGAAGACGCAGTGTCGCGCCGCCTGCGCTATGGTGAATTGGTGATCGTCGACCGCGTCACCTTCACCCCGCAACAGCAAGTGTTATATGCGGTGGCCGCGCAAAAAGATATCGCCGAATCGAGCTTGCGCATGCTGATTGAAGAACCGCAGCCCGGCAGCCTGTTTGTACGCTTTCAATACGACGACGGCAACGATGAAGCGACCGATGCGGTCAATGCGATGTACAACGATTTCCGCCGTTCGGCCTATGTTGAATCCGATATCGACACCATCCGCCTGCTGCGGCAAATTGCGCAGGCCGGTAGTCTGGGTTCAATTCATTGACGAAGGTTTGTAGGTTGGGTTTTAACCCGACCTACCAGGCCTACGATAGGATCGTTAAACCTGCCAGCCTGAGATTTGTGCAATCCCGATCCAATACGCCAGCGCAAAGCCAAAACACACCAGCGAACTCCATAGTAGGAATGGCGTGGTTTTTGCCCGCGCAAATAAAAACAGTGGAATGATCGCCAGCGCCCGCAGCAAATAAATCGAGGCAATCGCCAGCAGCGCCGGTTTCAGCATTGGCAAGACGGGAATCAAACCGCTGCCTGAAAATCCAAACAGCGCCCAGCTCAATAACACTAAGGCAATGCCTGCAGTGACGATATCCGGCAAGCGTTCGCCCCTTTCCGCAGCTTGTGCAAAGCGTTCGCCAGCGCCAAAGAAGCGATACCAGCGTGCGCCAACGATGATGATGCCGACATGCAGCAGGCTGGCGATCAGGCTTAAAAAGCCGCCGATGGCCAGGCTCAGGTTAAACGATTCTTGCACCATTTGTGATTCGCTTTAAGGGAGGTGAGACCGCGGAAATGGCGATTATCCGCTTTGTTGTGGTTTTTTTGAATTGGGGCTGGCACTGAGACCAGGCATGGGGCGGGATGCCCATGCTCGATCTCGCCGTACTTGAGTGCAATTGAGAGCAATGACTCAGGTATCAGCGCTCATACCACCAGATCGATTTGCTGCAAGCTGCCGGCGCTGCCGCTTTCGGTTAGATACAGGCCGCTGGCGCGCACCGCACCGAGTTCTTGCTGATTGCCATCCTTGAACGAAAACGGAGTCGCGGTTTGACCGAGGAATAGCGCGCCGACGTTTTTATCCTTGAGCGTGCTGATGCTGCCGGCTGTGTCGGCAGAGGGCATCCATACTTTCAATTGCTGGAATATCGGATCGCTTTCATCGATCCAGCCATTGCCATCGCTATCGTATTGCGCCAGGTCGGCAAAACCGTTGCCGCTACCGGCACCGAACAATTCACGGCCGTTATCGATCTTGTCATTACCATTCAGGTCGAGTGCCAGAAAGCCGCTATTGCCGGCCAGCAGCGGCACATCTTCCGCCTTGCCATCGGCATCAAGATCGAATTGAAAGCGCTGGCTTTGCAATTGCGCCGCAGTGCCGCCGAACGTAGTACTGCCTAAATTAATCACTAGCGGGTCTTTTTTGACGCCATCGCCAGCCCGGATCGAGACATTCGATTCTTGATGGGAGGCGCTGCGCATATCGAGTTGCAGGGAGAATTTTATCGATTTGCCATCGCTGGTATGGATTTCGCCCTCAGCTTGAAAATGGGTGTGCTCCGATTGATCCAGCGTTTCATGGCGGTCGTATTCCAGCCCGAAGCCAGCCCGTTTCGGTGGCGGCGGAGCTGCCTGATCTGGTGCGGTGATGGCGGGATTTGAGGTGTTGACCTGAAAATCGCGGCTGGAAGTGAGCGCGATTTTGTGGCCGGTCAGCATTTCCACCATGGATCGCAAGAGCATCAGCATCGGATCTTTTTCGACATTGTCCGCTGCATCCTGGATCGCCGCGGCTTCCGCGCTTGGCGCCGCTGCCGTGGCTGCCGCTTGTGCGGCCTGGGCGTTTTGCATGGCATCGCGGGCGGCGGCAGAAATAGTGGTCACGCTGGACGGGCGGCCACGGCCTTCAAAATCGGGGCGCTCGTTGCCGACCCAGGCGCGCAGGGTTTCATGAACCTCGCTGCGCGATGTGGCGAGATGGGTGGCAGACAGATCGATAGTTGAGGCAAGAATTTTCATGGCGCACGCTCCTGAAACATATAACGGCAAATGCCGTGTTTTCTTTATCCGAAAGGCCGAAGCTGATCGGCTATACTTCGACTAAATCTAGGCATTGGGCTTATTCCCCCGACCCACTTTCAGGAGTTGATGTGACGCATCTCGATTTCCGCTCGCGCAAGACTTTGCTGGACCATACACAACACACGCTGGCTTTTTATCACCCGCAATGTATCGATGCCAGCGGCGGTTTTTATCATTTTTACAAAGACGATGGCAGCATTTATGACCACCATAGCCGTCATCTGGTCAGCAGTACGCGCATGGTTTTCAATTATGCGATGGCGTATCGCCAATTCGGCAATCCTGAGTATCTGGCTGCCGTCAAACATGGTGTCCATTATTTACGCCATGCCCACTTGCAAGCGGACACAGGCGGTTATGCCTGGTTGCTGCACCATGAGGGCGATAGCGACCGCGTGCTGGATGGCACCAACCATTGTTACGGCCTGGCGTTTGTCATGCTGGCCTACGCCCATGCGTTGATGGCAGGCATGAGCGAAGCGCGCGGCTATCTTGCCGAAACTTTCGATTTAATGGAGCGCCGTTTTTGGGAAGAGCAGCATGGTCTGTATGCGGATGAAGCGGCGCCGGATTGGTCGCAGGTATTTCCGTATCGCGGCCAGAACGCGAATATGCATAGTTGCGAAGCCTTGCTGGCGGCGTTTGAGGCGAGTGGCGAAGTGCGCTACTTGCAACGCGCCGAATTGATCGCCCGCAACGTCACGCTGCGGCAATCGGGCCTGGCCAACAATATGATGTGGGAGCATTACCACGCCGACTGGTCGGTCGATTGGGATTACAACAAGGAGGACAAATCCAATATTTTCCGCCCGTGGGGTTATCAACCCGGCCATTTGACCGAGTGGGCCAAGCTGCTCTTGATCATGGAGCGGCATCACCCGCATTTGAGCGGCAACGCCGATTGGCTCTTGCCACGCGCACGCGAATTATTCGATACCGCGCTGGCCAAGGCATGGGACGGCGAGCACGGCGGCATCTACTATGGCTTCGGCCCTGATGATGAAATCTGCGATGGCGATAAATATTTCTGGGTACAGGCCGAAAGCCTGGCGACCG
Organism: Pseudomonadota bacterium; assembly: GCA_040384645.1. Classification (GTDB taxonomy): domain Bacteria; phylum Pseudomonadota; class Gammaproteobacteria; order Burkholderiales; family Burkholderiaceae_D; genus JAZKIX01. The sequence goes on from JAZKIX010000186.1 coordinate 17,957, forward strand.
CAGCCCTTTTGGCCGAGCGCACCGGTGATGAGACATATTGGGATTGGTACCAGCAGCTGTGGGCGTATAGCTGGGAGCATTTTGTCGATCACCGCTACGGCGCCTGGTTCCGTATCCTGACCGCCGACAATCGCAAATACGATGACTTGAAAAGTCCGGCCGGCAAGGTCGATTACCACACCATGGGCGCTTGCTATGAAGTGTTGACGGTGCTGCCGGCTGATTGATTTTATTGCGCCGAGCAGTCGATCAGTTCATCAGTGCACTATCGCCACCGGAAAATCCGGCACGCCTTGCGGCACGATGGTGACTGGCGATTGCGCACCCTTGGTTAATTGCTTGACCCGTTCCGAGGTGTACAGGTCGAGCATTTTATGTGTCACCCGGCCGCTGCGGGCACTATCGGCTTTGCCGCCGATGCCTTCGATCAGCGACTTGGTAAATACACCATTGCCCAGCGCTGCCGACTCTTGCGCAAACTGGCGGCCGGTGGCGGCGGCAAAAACGATCACGCCATTTTCAGCGCTGGTCAATTCATTGACCACGGTGGTAATGTCATTCGGGATTGCGCGTCGACCGGTGCCCAGCACATTGCCGGCATGGCAGGTATCGACAAAAAACAGCGCTTTGCCGGGCAAGGTTGCCAGGGTGTTTTTGATTTCGGTAAAAATGACACCAGTGCGTTTGAGTTTGTCGACATCGATATCCTGCGGCAAATAATAAAAAATCCCATCGCTATCATTTACCCCATGTCCCGCCAGATACACCATGCCGACATCGCGGCTGGTCATTTCGTGCCGTATCCATTCCAGTCCATCGAGAACGTCATCGCGTTTGGCATGCTCGTCGGTCAATAGTTTGACCACCACTTTGCGGTACAGGCCATCTTGCTGGCTCTTCATGGAATTGGCAAAATCGCTGGCATCTTTGGCTGCAAAATCAAGCTGGATCGAAGTATT
>JAZKIX010000186.1:18925-30540 GCA_040384645.1 Pseudomonadota bacterium
TGCTGACGCCCACCGCCAGCAGGTATAAGGTGGGACGGGTATCGGGGCCTTTGTCGGCTTTTCCTGTTTTGGATGCGCTGGCGGGATTTGAGCTGGCTGCGCTATTTTTACTTTCACCATCGGCGCCGGTCCAACGCAGGCGTAGCACGGCAGGGGTGGAAAAACCGTACTGGTTTTCGGCAAACACCATTACTTCAGAATCTTGCGCCGGCAGCGTGATGCGCAGTTGATGCTGCGCTTCGCCGCCGTCGCGGGACGTCGGTACCGGCACACTACGGCTTTCTGGAATATCCACAATCTGGCCGTTGACCCTTACCCGCAGGCTGGTGATCGGCGCATCGGCTGGCGCCCGTACCGAGACATTGATTTGCACCTCTTTGCTGGCAATATTGCCGCCGTCGCTGGGCGACAGTACGGCCACGACTGGCGGCAACCGTTGCTCGATCTTGCTGGCGGCTGCCTTGGGCGGCTCAGTCTTTGTGACCGGCGACGCTGCTTTACTGCCTGTCTTGCTATCTTTTTTCGGGACCTCGTCTTTTGCTATCGCGCTGCTATTGGCGGCAAGCACCGGCAGGGTTTCACTCTTGGCCTTGTCGCTGGCTGCGCTCTGACGGATCTTGTCGGCGGCTTGAAGGGCGGCATCGCCATCGGCTTTTTCAATCACGTGCGCAATCACGTCCGGCCGTAAAAAAGTAGCCCGCAAGCGCGAGCTGGGGTAAAAATCGCCGGCGCGCTGGTCGCCGCGATTGATATGCCAGCCGACCAGATCTTCGCCGCCGACACTGGCGGCGTAATACCCTTGCGGCGTCCACATGACCCAGCGTTTGCGATCGGCGTGCGGCAATAGAGCGAGCTGCTCGGCGCCGTCTTTGGTGCGATACCAGCGAATGGTGCCATCGCTGAAACCGGCCACCAGCCAGCGGCCGTCTTGCGACAAATTGACGTGCCAGGTGGTGCCGGGCGCGGCGACATGCCATTGTTCGACGCCGCTACGGTTGTAATAACGCAGTTTGAAATTGCTGCCCAAGGCAACGTTCGCATGATTGGCACTAAGCGCGGCAGAGAAAGCGACCTCGTTTGCTTCCAAAGGCAAGGGCCGTTGATTGAGCATCGGCCGCGCGCTTTCAAACCAGCGCTCCAGCTGCATGCCTTTGGCGCTGGTGCTGGCTGCGTTGCCTTTGACTGTTGCGCTTGCCATGGTGGCGATATCAAAGCCGCCGGCTTCGCTTTTCCCCAAGGCATAAGTAAAACCGACCGCGCTGCCATCGCGCGCCAATTTAAATGCACTGTCATTACCACGAAAATCGGCTAAGCCTGCACTGCTGACGGTCTGCACTTGTTTGTCTGGCGTAATCACGCCCCAGGCTGGGTCGCTGGCAGCGAATAACACACGTCCGTCGGCCAGCGTGCGCAAGGTGGTAACCGAATTGGCGGCCAGCTTGGTATCGCTAAAAGCACCGCGGCCACCGTCAAGCCAGCGCCGCATCCCATGTTGGGCGTCAGCCTGTTTCCACGATCCGGCAGCCAATAACTGGCTGCCATCGGCTGACCACGCCAGCGCGCTTAAATTGCCCTGTTCGATGCCGCTGACATTGGGTGCGTAAGCCAGTTGCAAGTTGTCGGCGTCCAGTACCGCCAGCGCCGCAGTGTCGGAAAAACTGATCGCGATCTTGGATTGGTCATGTGAATATACGGCTGAGAATGGTTGCTTGCCGCCAGCCACACGTGCATGTTTGAGCAGGCGCAGGCGGCTATCGGTTACATCGTAGAGCCGGACTATGCCATCGAAGCTGGTGGTGACAATCCGTTTGCCATCGCGTGTGAAGTCGGCGCCATAGGATTCGCCATCGTATTCGCTGTCTTGCGCCACCTCGCGGCTATTGCGCCAGCCATCGCCGCTGGTGAACAGGCGGATACCGTTTTTGCCCCACATATTGATCAGCAGTGACTTGCCATTGGGTGCAAAAGCCAAATGCGTGATCACGTTCGGTAAAGCGCTGATGCGATGGATCAACTGGCCGGAACTGCGCGCAAACAGATACACATCATTGTTTTTTGACCAGCCGCCGACCGCGATGACGTCGCTATCGGGCGTGATGGCAGCAGCAAACAAGCTGCCTTCACTGCCCGAGCCTATGGGCGGGCGCAATACCTTGAGTAAGCGACCGGATGGCAAATCCCACAGGCGCGCAGTTTTATCTTCCGATGCCGTGACCACAACCCGGCCGGCCGCATCGGCGCTGATGGCACGGATGGCGGCAGTGTGAGCGCCTGCTTCGATGCGCAGTATCGGCGTGCTGGAATAGTCGTCCGCCTGCGCATGTAGGGCGCAGGCCAGGCCAAGCACGGCCAAAAAAATCAGAGAAATGCGACGGCGCATGGCACGCATGTCAAAAAATATCGCACTAACAAGCGGTCGGCTTGAATTCGACGCGCCGATCCAGCGCATCGGACAAGTCGTCCTTGCCAGTGCCGACCATGGTTTTTTTCGAGCCGAAGCCTTGCGTAGTCAAACGCTGCTTCAACTCTTTGACTTCCAGCCCCATGCGCTGTTTGACGAATTCGGCGCGTTGCAAGGAAATACGCTCGTTCAAGGTTTCCGAATTGCCACGACTGGAATGGCCGTTCACTTCGATACAAGCGGTCTGTTGCGCCGATTGCTTGGCAATCTCTTTGAGCCAACGCTCATTGATGCCGGCATCGGCGGCAAAACCGGCGGTGCCAGGTTTGAAATTGAATTTGACGGCGAGACGCTGGCTATCCAGACCGGTACGCACTAGCTTGGCAAAGGCATTCATGGCATCTTCGCGCCGGTTGAGCTTGAGGTTGGAAAGATAAATGCCCACTTGCACCCGCGGCTGGTCGCCGCTGGGCATTTTCAGGATGGCGTTATACAACGCCAGCGCATCCTTGTACTTTTTAGCGTGATAGGCGCGCTGCGCCTCGTCAACCGCGCTCGATACCGTGATCGCAGCTAGGTAAGCATCGTTGATGGCATCCCCTACTTTCGAGGCCTGGCACATCTTGATATAGCCATCGATCACCTTGTCGTTGACCCACACCGGGCTGTCGCCAAAGAAGGGCAGCGGCTGCGAGTCGAAACCTTCTGGTTTAGAGAAAGTGCGGGCTTTGCCGATGATTTTTGCGGTTTTTAAATCTGCCAGCGAAAAGCAGATGCGATACGCGTCTTTCTCGCCTTCAGCCTTGCCTTGCAAATTGATTGGGGTGAAGGTGCCGACCAGGATCAGGGGTTGCGCGGCGACGTTGGCCGCGTTGAAAGGCTTGACCTCGACTTGCGGATAATCGGCCTTGATCAGGGCCACCAGTCTTTTTTCCATTGCGGCAGTTGCCAGCGATTGGACGCCCGTGACGCCATCGAGCAGGGGATCAATCACCAGGCTGAATTTTTGCTCGGCCGGCAAATTGGCATTAGTGAAAACCAGCTTGGTTGCAGCCAGCACGGCTTCATCGTGCGGCAGCGCTACCGGCGGTGCAGCCGGCGCGGCAGCGATTGCATTGGCTGGCGCGGCCACTGTGGTGGTGGCGTTGGCACTGTCTTTTGCCGACTTTTCGCTATTGGCGCAAGCGCTCAGCGTCAAGCACAGAATCAGGCATGTAGCCAGCAGAAAAGTGCCCCGGGCACCCGAAAATCCCACGATCCGATTCATGATTGTTCTCCCTTTGCGATCCGACTGGAGTTCAATTGTAATCTTCTGACATTGCAACGGTCTTACAAATTTGCAGGAATTTCGGGCGCTAAAATTTAGGCTTCCACCAACAATTGCTCGGGTTCAATTGCCCAAATGCCAGGTAGATTGCGCCAATAGCCATACGCATCCATGCCGAAACCGACCACGAAGCGATTGGGCAAGCTGACGCCGACATAATCGGCCTTTACTGGTTTGCGTTTGCCGATGTCCTTGTCGGCGAAGACGGCAATGATGACCTCGGCGGCGCCCATATCGAGCAGGCGTTGTTTGACTTCTGCCAGGGTTTCACCTTCATCCAGGATATCGTCCAGCACGACGACCGTGCGGCCTTCGACATTGGAGCGCGGAATCACTTTCCAGACTACCCGTCCACCTTTGTCGTCGTCGCCATAACGGGTGACATGGATGTAATCGAATTCTAGGGGGAAACGTAACTGGGTCAGGAGCTGGCCGGTGAACACCACCGCGCCGCCCATCACCCCCAATATCAGGGGAAAGGCCGGGCCATTGGCCGCTTCAAAGCGGGCATTTAAATCATGCGCAACCCGGGCCACCGCCGCCTGGACTGCCTGTTGATCGAATAATTGAACTGCATTGGACAGCAGCGCCTGAGCGCGATCGACGTGGAATTCATGCATGGCGAAATATGACTGGAGCGTTAAAAAGGGAATTATCCGGTAAAGCGGGTGCATTCGGAAATATCCGTGCTGCCGCGGCAAAAATTTGCGGTGGCGGCAATGCCTACACGGTCGGTTCAGCCTTCACGCCGACGGTTTTTGGTAAATTGGAGCTAAAATATACTCACGCCAGTATTAAAAAAGACGCTTTAATTACGTGCGGTAACGGCATGGTTTTGCCAGATACCCCCTCATAATACGGTCGTTTGCGAACCCTGTTATCACATCGGCCGCGGCTCTTCCACCACAACTTGATTACGCCCACCGGTCTTGGCAAGATACATCGCTGCATCGGCGCGTGAAAATACATCCAGTACAGACTCGCCCGAAATATATTGCGTCACGCCGACCGATACCGTTACTTTGCGGTTCAGGCCGCACACTTTGGATACTTGATGTTCGGTAATTGCACGAATCCGTTCCACTGTATTGAGTGCGTCCAACAGTTCGATCCCCGGCAGAATGAGCAAAAATTCCTCGCCGCCGTAGCGTCCGAATACATCTTCCCTGCGTATGCTTTGCTGCGCCAGCTGGGCGAAACTGCGCAATACTTTATCGCCGGCCAAATGGCCGATTTCGTCGTTAATGCGTTTGAAATGATCCAAGTCGATCACGGCCAGACAGAGATTTTCATCTTCGACGTCGGCTTGATGCTTTTCTTTTTGTAAGGCGGCCATCATGTAGCGCCGGTTGAAGCAGCCGGTCAGCTCGTCGCGCCGCGCATGTTCTTCGATATTTTCTATTTGCACACCCGCCTTGTACAGCGCCCGGTACAAGCGCCGCACCCTGCTGCCGAGCAAGACAAAGCCTGGAATCGTCACCGTCAGCACGCCCCAATGCAGTAATTCCAGCGTGAATAAGGCATTGTTTTCCGACTGCATTTGATGCAAATAAATGATCAGGGCGCCGCCCATCAAGACGAACAGGGCGACCGTCGCCAGCGCCCGCTGCTGCGCCCGAAACGCGCTGGCCATCATGATCAGCAAGGCGAACGGGCCAAAGATAATGTGGCTGGCCGGCGTTTCATACAAAATCCACATCATTGCCATGATCATTGCCAGCGCCATCTCTGCCGTCAGGTTTTTGTCCGGGCACTTCAGATTGAGCCGGCTGACGATGAGAAAGAAAAAGAAAGCAACGCAGCCGCCCAAAATCGCTGCGGCGTTTAAAAGTGATTGGTAATTCATCATCGCCAGCAAGTACAGCGCAGTTAATCCCAGCATATAGGTGGCTGGAATCAAGCAAGCCGTTAACAAGCGGCGCAAGCGGGTTGCCTGCCGCGGGTCGGCTTGGGAGCCTTCTTTAAAGGTTTTACGACGGCTGGCCATTAAATAACAATTTCATAAAGTTTCGGAGTCGCGACGGTACAGATAGTAAGTACTTTGAAATTTTGCGGGCAGCACAATATCATCAAAAAGTGATGATCGGAGGCGGCCTGTGCGGTTTTTTGATTATTGTGAGCGACTAACTAGCGCAAGATTCGTCTTTTCAAGCAAGCAATAAATTGCGCGTTAATGTCTAAGTGTTATCAATAAGTTTCAACAGTGAAATTTTTTCTGCACGTAGTTTAAACCTAATTGAACCCCCCACTTATAATCGATTGCTGAGAAAAGGCTCTCATTGCGCTGATCTTGTTCTTGCTCCGGGCCATGACGAAATATGTTATTTTGCCTAGCTGTTTTGGCATGCCTTGGTTTTTCTGGGGCTAGACCGCTGCTAAACAATATCTATTTTTACTATCTATAACACAGGGAACAATATGCAATGGACTGCCTGGATCACGATCGCGGCTTTGGTAATGGTTGGTTGGACTTTCATGAATGCTGCGAATGCGCGACGTACGTATAAAATTAAAGCCCCCGCGATGGATGGTCCGCTACAGTTCCAAAGCATATTCCGTGTGTATGCCAACACCTTGGAACAACTGGCTTTTTTTCTACCCACATTATGGTTATGTGCGTTTTATCTCAATGACCAGCTGGCAGCCTTGGGTGGTGCAGTCTGGATCATCGGCAGGATTTTATATGCCTCGGCCTATTACAAAGATCCGTCAAAACGCGGCCTGGGTTTTAGCATCGCATTTGGCGCTAATGCCTTGTTAATGGCGGGCGCAATCGTGGGGCTGGTGATGCATTCCCCACTGTTGCAAAGTTAATGCGCGACGCCGCTTACTCCAGTGACTTGGCGCGTTGGGCGGCGATGGCTACGCCGATGCTCAATAAGGCAATGAATCCCATCGCCAGTTGCAGGCCTAAACCCTGCGCGATGAAGCCAATGATCGGCGGGCCGATTAAGCCGCCGCTATAACTCAAGGTAGCCACGCCCGCCATCGCAGTCGAGCCATGTCGGCCTGCGGCGCTGAATATGAAAGGGAAGATCGATGCCACGCCGATTCCGGACAAGGCAAATCCGATGATCGCTACCGGCACGTTAGGCGCAACCACTGCCAGAAATACGCCGCAAGCGGACAATAATGCACCCCAAAAAACCACCCTGCGTGCGCCGAACTGATCCTTCAAGCGATCGCACACCAGCCGCGCGCCCAACATCATCGCGGCAAAAGCGGCATAGGCCAAGGGCGCAACGCCTTCTGTCGCACCCATATGATCCTTCATATAAATGCCGCTCCAATCGGCAATCGAGCCTTCCGCAATCGCGCCGCAAAAACCGATCAACGCCAAGGCCACCAGTGCGCCATGCGGCAGGGCAAAACTCTTTTTGCCGGCATCAGGATCGGGTTGATCGTTGGGTAAGGCGCCATACCCGAGCCAGAATGGCAGTACCAGCACGATGGTAATCAGCCCGAAGTGGATTGTTGGGCTATATTCAAGCGCTGCCATCGCGCTGCCAAATAGCGCGCCAGAGAAGGTGCCGACGCAAAACCATGCGTGCAGCATCGACATGATCGAACGTCCGGCGATTTTTTCCGCTTCGGATCCGGCGACATTGATCGCCACATCGAATACGCTCGAACATGCGCCAAAACCAATCAGCATGATCATCAATACAGCCATATTGGGTGACAGTGGGATCCCGAGCATGCCGACCAGCAGCACAATCCCGGCATACAACACGGTGTGGCGTGCGCCAAAACGGGCAATCATCCAGGCAGAAATAGGAAACGATCCTACCGCGCCAATGCCGCCGCAAAGCAGCACCAGTCCTAGTTGCGCTGCACTCAAATGCAAGCCATCGCGGATCGCCGGAATGCGTGAAGCCCAGGTGGCGAAAGTGACGCCGAGCAAGGTAAATAGCATTGGCAGTGCGGCCCGCTGCAGGGCGGAAAGCGAGGAAGTGGGTGACGCGGCGATTTCGGTGGACATATTTAATAAGGCAAACGAGGTTTAAAACGCGGCAAAGCACATCGGCGCAAATAATTAACTACGCACCACTACATCGGGCAATACGACATTGACGTCGAGTACTTCCAGATTGCCTTGCCGGTCGCGTGAAATCTTGATGTCTTCCGGATTAACCTTCGTGTATTTAGAAATGACGTCAATCAACTCTTGGCGCAAGGCTGGCAAAAAATCAGGCCCTTCGCGCCCGTTGCGCTCATGCGCAATGATGATTTGCAAGCGTTCCTTCGCCGCACTGGCGCTCTTCGGCGGCTTGCTGTTGAACAGGAATGAGAGCAGAGCCATGTTACTTTCCCCCAAATAATCGTTGCAATAGTCCCGGTTTTTCGTAGGTCGTGAAACGTAAGGGAACCGCGGTGCCGAGGAAGCGTGAAATCACGTCTTCATAGGCTTCCGATACGTCCGTGCCTTTCAAGTGAATTGCCGGATTACCTTGATTGGATGCGTGCAGCACTGATTCGGATTCCGGGATTACGCCGATCAGTTCAATCCGCAAAATTTCTTGTACATCGGTGTACGAAAGCATTTCTCCCGCTTCGACCCGCTTGGGCGAATAGCGTGTGATCAGCAAATGTTCCTTAACCGGTTCGCCGCCTGCCATTGCACGGCGCGATTTGGCTTGAATGATGCCAAGGATGCGGTCCGAATCGCGCACCGACGAGACTTCTGGATTGGTTACCACAATCGCTTCGTCGGCAAATGTCAGGGCCATCAAGGCACCGTGTTCGATGCCGGCCGGCGAATCACAAATAATGTATTCAAAATCCATCGCTGCCAGGTCGTTCAGGATGCGCTCGACACCTTCTTCCGACAGGGCATCTTTATCGCGGGTCTGCGATGCAGGCAGGATGAACAGATTGTCACAATGCTTATCCTTGATCAGGGCTTGATTGAGCGTTGCTTCCTTGTTGATGACATTGATCAGGTCGTACACGACGCGCCGTTCGCAACCCATGATCAGATCGAGATTGCGCAGACCGACATCGAAATCAATGACTGCGGTCTTGTGGCCGCGCATCGCCAGGCCAGAAGAAAAACTTGCACTGGAAGTGGTCTTGCCGACGCCGCCCTTGCCGGAGGTCACTACGATGATTTTTGCCACAAGGAATCCTTTTTTTGGAAAACGTGAAAGTGTAAGTCAGTGAGAATCAAGATTTGGAAAGCGAACGAATAGGCTGAATATCGATACGCTCGTCGATTAACTGGATTTGCGTTGCACGCCGGATCAGATCAGGCGCAAGATCGTTTTCAAAGGTGCGGTACATGCCGGCGATAGAGACCAGCTCGGCTTCCATGCTCATGGTAAAAATACGGGCGCCCGGATAGCCGCTCGCACCTGCCAGCGCGCGGCCACGCAAGGGGCCATAGATGTGGATGCTGCCATCGGCGATGACTTCTGCCCCATTATTAACGCCAGCGGTAATCACCAGATCTGCGCCGCGGGCATAAATGCGCTGGCCAGCCCGGACTGGCGTATCGACGATCATAGTGTGAAATTCTTGCGGCAGGATCGTGGCAGCAGGTGTTTGCAAGATCGATTCAAGAGGCACTACAGGTTCCGAAGTGATCGAGATTGCCGGTGATGAGGCTAATTCTGGCGCCACTATTTTTTCTTGCGATTGGGTCACTACATCCAGGCTCAGTCCTTGCGCCAGAATGCTGCTATGCAATTCTGGCGGTGCATTGCGTACCGCGACCGGATTGAGATGATAATTTTTCAAGAGTGCAATCAAGGACGGCCAATCCAATTTCAAGCTCGACAAGTCGAGCAAGCCGACGTCGATCACAGTAAATTCATCGTCAAAAAAATCCGGCGTACCACCCGTCATTTCTTTCAATGCCACATCCAGTACAGCAAGATCTGTTTCGCGCAAAATAGCTGACACCGCGACGATAGTGGAAATTTTCAATTCGATCGGCTTGCGGGGCAGGGTCATTTGCATAAAGACAGAGGAGGAGTTGTCGGAAATTGGTGCCGTGCAGATCGGGCTCACGCTAAGAAATTGCTTACCTTCATTCCGGCGGTTTGCTCACTGGCATATGGGCGGCGGATGGTTTATAGGATCGACGTATTTTAAAGCAATTCTAGAACCAAACGCGATAGATCCGATCTGGAACCTCGGAATCACGATACAGGATGCAATCGTGCCAAGACTTGCAGACAGGGATTGCACCCATTACAGCGTGCGCGTTTTGCTCGGTAGAACATTGGATGAAGTGCTTGGAGGACGTGCCTGGACGGCGTTCTTGGGAGAAGGCCAAAACAAGGCCAGACATTTTGCCTGTGTGCGATGTAGATCGCCCCACCCAAGTGGTCTTCAATCAATCAAGGTGCATATCGAATCCGGTAGATTGCGTCAGCAAAATCATCCGATACCAGCAGCGAGCCATCCGGCAAGTTCAGTAAGTCGACTGGCCGCCCCCAGACAGAATCGCCTTGCAACCAGCCGGTCGCAAACGGCTTGTAAGAAACCGCTTTGCCATTCTCCACTTGCACTACGCTGATGCGGTAGCCGGATTTGCGCGACCGATTCCAGGAGCCATGCTCCGCGATAAAGATATGGTTTCTATAGGCCGCCGGGAATTGTGCGCCGGTATAAAAACGCATGCCTAGCGATGCCACATGGGCACCCAGGTTTTGGACTGGTGCAGTAAATTTAGAGCAGGGATGTTTCGCGCCAAACTCGGGATCGGACACACTGCCGGCATGGCAATAGGGATAGCCAAAATGCATGCCAGCGGCAGTGGCACGATTGAGTTCATCGCTGGGCACATCGTCGCCCAGCAAATCGCGACCATTGTCGGTGAACCACAATTGTTTGCTGGCCGGCTGCCAGTCGAAACCGACGGTGTTGCGGATGCCGCGCGCAAAAGTGGTCAGGGCTGAGCCGTCCGGTTTCATGCGCAAGATGGCTGCGTAGCGATCAGGTTCGGGTTCGCAAATATTGCAGGGCGCGCCTATCGGCACATACAGATAACCATCCGGCCCGAAACCGATATAGCGGCCGCCGTGATGGTTTTCTTTGGGTAAATCGTCGCGTATCACGACCGCTGCCGGTGGCTTGGACAAGTGTTGTCCGATCTGGTCGTAGCGCAAGATGCGGCTCACTGCCGACACATATAAATTGCCGTCGCGGTAAGCCACGCCAATTGGCAAAGTCAAGCCGGAAGCGATCACGTATTGCTGGCCGGCTATGTAGGATTTGTCCAGTTGCACCGCAACCACCTTGCCTTCCGTCATTGAGCCGACATACAAGACATTGTTATCGCCCAAGGCCATCTGGCGCGCATTGGCGACCCGTGCCACGACCTCGATATGAAAACCGGCAGGAAGTTGGATCTGTTCAATCGGTACATTGGCGGCAGCGGATAGATTAGCCAACACCACCAACATCGAACAGCAAATAGAACGCCGCATGATTACCCCCATCGCCAGAATTGATTGGCGAGTATAAGGCAAGGTTAAAGCGTGCCATTGTCAGTCGACAAAAGCACGCTGCAACAAGATATCGGCGGGATTTAAACGGTCAGCGGTTTGTAGCGAATCCGTTTCGGTTTGGCGCCTTCTTCACCCAGGCGTTTTTTCTTGTCGGCTTCATATTCCTGATAATTGCCGTCGAAGAACCACATCCAGATCGTTGGACGGTTCATCGAGCAGCAAAACATTGCCGCCTTGCATCAGCGTTTTTGCCAGATGCAAGCGGCCGCGTTCACCGCCCGACAGGTTGCCTACCAGCTTTTGCTGATCGCCGCCCTTGAAATTGAAGCGTCCCAGATACGCACGCGATGGCATTTCAAAACGGCCGACGGTGATATTGTCGGCGCCGCCGCAGACATCTTCAAACACGGTTTTGGCATCGGCCAGATTG
>JAZKIX010000187.1:0-900 GCA_040384645.1 Pseudomonadota bacterium
CGGCGTGCCGGCGATAATGTCGCCTTTATAAAGATAGTCGGAGTCGCCAGCAAAAGTACCGACAATCCCACCCGATTCAGTCACCAGCAAAGAACCCGCTGCGATATCCCAAGGTTGCAGGCCTTTTTCGAAAAAGCCATCGAGACGGCCTGCTGCGACATAAGCCAAGTCAAGCGCTGCCGCACCCGGACGACGCAAGCCGTGGCACTTTTCGCTGACTAGACGGAACATTTTCATGTACTCGTCCATAGAGCGGGTGTCGCGTTCTGGGAAGCCGGTACCGATCAGGGCGTCGGTGATTTTATCAAGTTTTGTCACGCGCAATCGCTTGTCATTGAGGTATGCACCACTGCCTTTGGTGGCGGTAAACAAGTCGTTGCGGTTGGGATCGTAGACTACGGCTTGCGTAATCACACCGCGCTGTTGCAAGGCGATCGAGACGCAGTATTGGGGAAAGCCGTGGATGAAATTGGTAGTGCCGTCTAGCGGATCGATGATCCAGACATTCTCATTGTCGTCGTGCAGATTGCTGGATGCACCCGATTCTTCGGCCAATATGGCGTGATCTGGATATGCCTTGTGCAGTACTTCGATAATGGCTTGTTCTGCAGCCTGATCGATTTCGGTAACAAAGTCGTTATGACGCTTTTCGGTGACCGTGACGCGGTCGATGTCGAATGACGCGCGATTGATGATGGCGGCGCCACGGCGAGCGGCTTTGATCGCCGTATTGAGCATTGGGTGCATAGAGCTTCCGTTAAAATGACGGCACCGTTATGCGCAATGCGTGACATTTGCCGCAAACGGAACTGGATAAAGAGAATTAAAGAGCAATGCGGTTACCGAAGCACATCTAACTTCTGCTATTAAAAATCGAATATTTGACCGCTGATCTGGATC
>JAZKIX010000187.1:910-6871 GCA_040384645.1 Pseudomonadota bacterium
GTAACATCGTTCGATGTTCGACAACAGACGATTTTCAAAACCTTTTTTACCGCGCAAGGCGCTATTTTAAATGAACCTGCCCCAAATCGACACGTCTCTTTTCAATCGCTTGCGTTTTGTGCTGGTTGAAACCAGTCGTTCCGGCAATATTGGTTCGGTCGCACGCGCCATGAAAACGATGGGATTTGCCGATCTGGTACTGGTCAATCCACGTTTCCCGGATGCGTTAAAGCATGAAGAAGCGATCGCATTTGCCAGTGGCGCACAGGATATTTTGGCCTCGGCACAGATCGTTGACTCAATCGAAGAAGCTTTGCAGGGCTGCAATTTTGCGGCCGCTGTCAGTGCCCGGTTACGGGAATTTTCCCCACCAATCATGAGTCCGCGGAGCTTTGCAGGGCATCTTGCACCGCAGTCGAACTTGAATGGGGCATTGATCTTCGGTAATGAACGCTTTGGTCTACCCAATGAAATTGTCCAAAGCTGCAATGTATTGATTAATATCCCAGCCAATCCAGTTTATTCGTCGCTCAATCTGGCGCAAGCAGCGCAAGTATTAGCTTATGAATGCCGGGTAGCCGCCTTGGGTGACTCAAATGGTGAAACTGTTATTGGATTTCACGGTGATGCGGCCAGTTTGACGCAGATTGATGGGATGTTCGGGCATCTGGAGCAAGCTTTGATTGCGATTGATTTTCTGGACGCGGACAATCCAAAGAAATTAATGCCCAGATTGAAACGCTTATTTTCCAGGGCGCAGTTGGAAACGGAAGAGGTCAATATTTTACGAGGCATCGCCAGGCAAATATTGCTTAAGCGAGGGTAAGGTTGCAGGTCAAACTGCCACGATCTATATTGAACCAAGAAATGCCTAAAAAGATCGATAAATTCGGCTAAAAATACTGGCGGCAGTATATTTTTTGACGCTTTAAATCCGTGCGGCGGACGATGGGTTTTGAGCTATACCCCGTCATATATGGGGTAGTTAGCCCCAGGCGCGCAACAAACCAACCGCCAAACCTTCCAAAGCAAAATCTTCTCGTCCCGCATCAACTCGGATCGGCTCGAAGTCTGGATTCTCCGGCAGCAATTCAATTAACGAGCCAGTTTTCTTATACCGTTTGACCGTGACATCGTCTCCAAGGCGAGCCACTACAATTTGCCCATTTTTTGCGCTATCAGCTTTTTTTACGGCAAGCAAGTCGCCATCCATGATGCCAATGTCGCGCATCGACAAGCCACGGACTTTGAGCAAATAATCCGGTTTGGCGGAAAATAAAGCAGGGTCGACGTTATAGGTCGCTTCAATATGCTCTTGCGCCAAAATTGGAGAGCCGGCAGCGACACGCCCGACCAGCGGCAAACTCAATTGCATCAGTGATGGATGCGGTAAAACCAATTGCGTGCCAGAACCTAATCTCGCCTGGCCCATTTCGCGTAATCGTATGCCGCGCGAAGTGCCGGGCGAGATATCGATCGCACCTTTGCGCGCCAATGCTTGTAAATGCTCTTCTGCGGCGTTGGCGGAGCGAAATCCTAATTCGGTCGCGATCTCGGCCCTAGTAGGCGGGAAACCGGTATTTTCGATGGCATCCCGGATTAAATTGAGAATTTGTTCTTGACGGGCAGTCAGTTTGATCATCGCGTTTTTGCTCCTAACTAAGATTAAATTGCTGTTTATATAAACAGCCTGTATTTTTGTACAGCACTCTCGCAAATGCAAGTAATAAAGCGGATTTCCTTCAATTTTTTTTGCGTCAAATGCTATCGACTTAACAAAGATTGGCATAAGAGCTTGAATTTGTTGAGTTTATTGCCAAATTGGGTTATAGTTTTCGGCTTTCCTGTTCCCACACTCGTCTTGACGCCGAGGTGGGCGATTTTTAATCCGTCCAAAAAGGAGTTTGCATGCGTCATTATGAAATAGTATTTATCGTACATCCGGATCAAAGCGAGCAAGTGCCTGCAATGATCGAACGTTACAAAACCATCGTTACAAGCCGTGGTGGCAAGATCCACCGCGTTGAAGATTGGGGCCGTCGTCAAATGGCTTACATGATTCAAAAGCTCGCCAAGGCGCACTATGTTTGCGTCAACGTCGAGTGCGATAGCGAAACACTGCTTGAAATCGAAACAGCATTCAAATTCAATGATGCCGTATTGCGCCATCTGACCGTGAAGCTGAAGAAAGCTGAAACGACTCCGTCGCCGATGATGAAATCGGTGCAAAGAGAAGATGCAGCCAAGACCCATCGGACTGAAGCACCTGCCGCTGTAGCGGCGCCTGTTGCTGCCGCAGCGTAATTGCCTTTGTTGGGGAGCATGAACCGCGTTCAATGAATCAGCTTCAAGTCGTTGCGAGTATTGCAGAGCGCGAAATATTGCGCTACACACCGGCCGGCGTGCCGATTGTGTCAGCAAAATTGCTGCATAGCTCAAAACAGTCTGAGGCAGGCGTTGAAAGATTGGTTGAGTTTGAAATCGTGGCAATTGCTGCCGGCGAAATTTCAGGTCAATTCAATAATGCCGATTTAGGTGCGACGCATCAGTTCAATGGATTCCTGGCGCGCAAGAACCGCAACAGCAAAAGCCTGGTGTTTCACATCATTGATTTTAGCGCGACGTAATTACGTACAAGCGCAATTTATAGATACAGGAGCCTAAAATGGCATTCGGTAAAAAATTCGACAAGAGCAAGCTCAAAGAAAAACGCAAACAACAAAATCCATTGTTCAAGCGTAAAAAATTCTGCCGTTTCACTGCTGCACACGTTGCGCAAGTGGATTACAAAGATGTCGATACTTTGAAAGATTTCGTCCAGGAAAATGGCAAGATCATGCCAGCACGCCTGACCGGCACCAAGGCGATCTATCAACGTCAAGTTGATACCGCAATCAAACGTGCTCGTTATTTGGCATTGTTGCCATACACCGATCTGCACACAGCGTAATTGACGAGCTATCCAATTACAAAGTCAGTTACCAAAGATCCTGGAGAAAAATATGCAAATTATTCTGTTAGAAAAAGTCGTTAATCTCGGCAACCTCGGCGAAGTTGTTCGCGTCAAGGATGGTTATGCCCGTAACTTTTTGATCCCGCAACGTATGGCGCGTCGTGCGACCGCCAATGCTGTTGCTGAATTCGAAGTCAAACGCGCTGAGTTGGAAAAAGCAGCTGCTGCGAAATTGGCTGCGAGCCAAACCGAAGGTGAAAAATTGAGCGGTTTGACTGTTCAGATTTCACAAAAATCGGGTGTGGACGGACGTTTGTTTGGTTCCGTTACCAACTTTGATATCGCTGAAGCGTTGACCAAGCAAGGCTTCGCTGTAGAGAAATCGCAGATCCGTATGCCACAAGGTCCATTGAAGATCGTTGGCGATCACGCTGTATCGGTTGCTTTGCATACAGATGTCGTGGTTGAAGTGACGGTTGCCGTATTGGGCGAGCACGCTTAAACTAAAGTAAATGCACGCTGCTTAATTGCGGTGATGCTTGTTAAGTAGTAAAGGAAAAAGCTGGGTTCTCCCGGCTTTTTTCTCGTCTGTTTTTCCTGATTGCAAGATTTACTAAGCAGGTATAATTCGCGCCATGAACCCACCCTCAGACCCCCAATTAGACGCGTTGCGCGTGCCGCCGCATTCGATTGAGGCGGAGCAATCCGTGTTGGGTGGGTTGCTGCGTGATAATGCAGCATGGGATCGGATCGCTGATTTCATCAATATGGACGATTTTTATCGTTACGACCATCGGATAATTTTTCAGCATATCGTCAAACTGATCAATGGTTCCAGACCAGCCGATGTCATTACCGTATTCGAGTCCTTGACGAATTTGGGTAAAGCGGAAGAAGTCGGCGGTTTGCAGTACTTAAACGCGCTGGCGCAGAACACACCATCAGCCGCTAACATCCGTCGATATGCCGAGATCGTGCGTGATCGCGGGGTCTTGCGAAAGCTGATTACGGTATCGGACGAGATTTCTGGTCAAGCCTTTAATCCGCAAGGCAAAGAAGTCAAGCAAATGTTGGACGAGGCTGAGTCAAAGATTTTCGCGATCGCGGAAGAAGGTGCGCGCGGTGCGCAAGGATTCCAGGAAATCCAACCCTTGCTGACCCAAGTGGTGGAGCGTATTGACGAGTTATACAGTCGTGACAGTCAGAGCGACATCACCGGCGTACCGACTGGATTTGTCGATCTTGACCGTATGACATCTGGTTTGCAACCAGGCGATTTGATTATCGTGGCAGGTCGTCCATCGATGGGGAAAACTGCGTTCTCAATCAATATCGGTGAACATGTCGCCATCGAGAGCGGTTTGCCGGTCGCTGTATTTTCGATGGAGATGGGCGGTACTCAACTGGCGATGCGGATGCTGGGTTCGGTCGGCCGGCTCGATCAACATCGTTTGCGTACTGGCCGTTTGGTGGATGAAGACTGGCCGCGCTTAACCCATGCAATTCAAAAAATGAACGATGCGCAGTTGTTCATCGATGAAACGCCTGCCTTGAATTCGATTGAATTGCGTGCGCGTTCGCGTCGCTTGTCGCGCCAATGCGGCAAGCTTGGCCTGATCATCATCGACTATTTGCAATTAATGTCGGCCAACAGCTCTGGCGAAAATCGCGCGACTGAAATCTCTGAAATTTCGCGTAGTTTAAAAGGCTTGGCAAAGGAATTAAACTGCCCTGTAATTGCGCTTTCCCAGCTCAATCGTTCGTTGGAGCAGCGACCTAACAAACGGCCAGTCATGTCCGATCTGCGCGAATCGGGCGCGATTGAGCAGGATGCCGACGTCATCATGTTTATTTACCGCGACGAGGTGTACAACCCCGATTCACCCGACAAGGGCACTGCCGAAATCATCATCGGTAAGCAGCGTAACGGCCCGATCGGCGCAGTACGTTTGACCTTTCAAGGACAATTTACCAAATTTGATAATTACACCGGCGGTTTGTCGGTGTATGGCGGTGATTGATTTCTTCCTGATTTCAAATTGATCGCGCAGCGTGCCGATCACCGTAGTGTTTTGGCTTAATTGCCCTGCACTACATGACCTAATACTTCATAAAAAGAGAGAACGATATGTTTGGACGATTAATGCCTACTGAAGGCAAATTTTTTGACCTCTTTAATCAGCATGCTGAATTGTGCGTCAAAGGCGCCAAGGAAATGCTGGCCTTGATGACCAATTTCGATGATTTGGAAAATAGGGTGCATGCGATTGAAAGTATCGAGAAGCAAGCCGACAAGGTGACCTATACCACCATCGATTTGCTGCACAAGACCTTCATCACACCGCTTGATCGTGACGATATTCATCAATTGATCACGCGTATGGATGACATTCTCGACCTCATGGAAGATGCGGGTCAAACGGTGTCGTTATACGATTTAAAGGCTATTACTCCAGAAGCCAAGCGGCTCGCCGAACTCTGCCTGTCTTGTACTGAAAAGGTCCGGGCCGCGGTGGCTCTGCTGCACAATATGGATAACTCGCGTCAGATTCTGACCATCTGTGAAGAAATCGACCGTCTTGAATCCGACGCCGATCATGTGATGCGTGCCGCCATGTCGAAGCTGTTCCGTGATGAGCCGGATGTGCGTAATCTGATCAAGCTCAAAGCCATCTATGAAATCCTGGAAACGGTGACGGATCGTTGTGAGGACGTTGCCAATATTATTCAAGGCATCCTGGTTGAGAATGCATAAATTAGCTATGTATATCTCACCTGATCGAAAATAATAATGAACACTCTCCAAATCAGTATCTATGTCGTGGCCTTCTTGATTTTTCTGGCCCTCGTATTTGATTTCCTCAATGGATTTCATGACGCCGCCAACGCGATTGCCACCGTCGTCTCGACCGGCGTTATGAAGCCGCAGGCAGCCGTTGCGATGGCTGCCATCTTTAACTTTGCCGCCATCTTCGTATTTCATCAACTATCAGTTGCGGCCACGGTGG
>JAZKIX010000188.1:0-8575 GCA_040384645.1 Pseudomonadota bacterium
CTCGCTGACGCCTCGTAGTGGCCACCAGGGCTGAATGTCGTCTGCCAGCGGCCCGCTATCGGGTTTGCGCGGAAAGGCTGGCGAGCCGATTTCGATCCATGTCGCGCCCTGATCCGTACTCTTGCGCAGCTTGACGCCAAAATGCCCCAGCCGCAGCGCGGCATACCAGTCGCCGTTGCGCGGGTCGCATAACACTTGGCTGACCGGATCGCCCTTGAAATGGTGCGCCGTCACCGCCCATTGTGAACCGTCACCACGCACCACGAACAGGCCTTTTCGACTTGCAACAAGCAGGGTTTGCATCGCGTATTCCTTCAAAGAATTAGCCACCGGATAAAGCTTGAATTACCAGGACGCGATCGCCATCAGATACTTGCTGATCAAGGTGATTGCGATCCAACACCATGTTTTGATTGATAAAAACTGCGACATGCTTACGCACGCACCGCTGGTCGTCAAACACGTAATGCGCTAGCTCAGGGGCGGCGGCCAAGGCTGCTTCCAATACTTCGCGCAAACTTCCATTGACAACAGTTTGCGGCGCGCAATCGATGTGACGCCGCAAGCTGGATGCAAATTCGACTGTGACCATAAGCGCCTCTGGTTTAGAGCTGTCAGTATCGTCAGGCTTGCTGGGTTTGGCAAGATGTCAAAGGCAGTCATTTCAGACAATTTTGATGCATTTTATTGCGCGATCAAGCCAGTGAGAGCCTGCTGTCGTGCTTGATAGCAGGCGGTTTTCTTGACATGAATTAATTTCAATTATTATGTGCCCACCACTATTCGATCAGGAGCTTCCATGAAAATCGCCGCCTCAGTGCTTGCCGCAGCATCCTTCGCCATCCTCGCTAGCGCCACCGTCGTGTTGGCTCATGCTAAAACACCGCAACAATTGAGCGCCAAAGTCGGCGGCCAATTATTTGAAAGCGATGACGACGGCATCCTTTACCTGATCCCGACCAAGGGCGTATTCAACCTGATCGCCAGCACCAAAGGCGCCTCCGCCTATCCGCCACCAACAGCCTTGAGCGACCGCCTGAGCATCATTTGCCGCAATTTCGACGGCAAGCCGATCAAATATCTGGCCAAAGATTTCGGCAATCACGGCTGCGAAGCGCGCTTCATCAAGGGCGAGAGCAAGAAGCCATTCGGCGATCCGGTGGCCGAATTCGATGCGCGGGATGGTAAAAACATGATTGAAATCACTGCCGTCAACGGCAAGGTTATCGAGGGCAAGTTTTATTTTGAAATGAAAGACATAAAAACCAAAGCACCGCTCGGGATTAGCGAGGGCACGTTCAAGGCGGAGGATCGGCAGCGGTAACGCAACGGTTGCCGTTTAAGCAAATAAATGCTTGAATAAGGCATTGCAATAGGGCAATGTAGATGCGCCGCCTAACCCTGCGAGAGCCTATGAGGCCATTTCTATTTTTTCTGCAACGCATCCTCGTTATTCTTCCGTTTTGTTTCTTGCACTGCCTGGTGCATGCTGCCACGCCGGAACTCCATAGCGTCAGCGGCGTACTCAGGGACGGCCAGACGCAGACGATTGCCGGCAGCGGCTTTAGCGACAAGACTAATCCCAAACCCTTGCTTTACTGGCATGCCGATGGCGGTCTCTTGCCGTCGCCGCTGGGACGGAAGACAGCCTGGGATGGCACATTTTCTGGCGAATTGGTAGAGCAGAATGTGGCGGGCGCGGTGTTTGCGCCGGGTTCGTCAAAATCGTTCCGGCACGATCATGGACGCTCCG
The DNA here is from genome assembly GCA_040384645.1 of Pseudomonadota bacterium. Lineage (GTDB taxonomy): Bacteria > Pseudomonadota > Gammaproteobacteria > Burkholderiales > Burkholderiaceae_D > JAZKIX01. Next base: position 1,754 of record JAZKIX010000188.1, read on the forward strand.
AGGCAGCGATCTTGTCGAAGGTGAAGTTTCAATCCGACCGCCTGTATGTCTGGCGCAAACGCTACGATGCGTTTGACCGCAGCAAGGATTATGCGATCCGCACCCGTTTTAACAATATGGTGCCATTGCAAAACGGTGCGACCTTGAAATTGGGCATGTTGATGTCGACCTCGACCAGCCCGGCGGCCAACCGGATATGGGGGCAGATAGTGCGGCTGGACGGCGTCAATATTGCAGCTGGCACCGGTACTGCTTTTTACTCCAATAAAGTCGGCAATGTGAATGACGCGGCCTTGATTAAAAGCACCAAAACCAACGATCCCTTGTACTTTTACGATAGTGCGGACACGGCAATGACAACGCCGCTATTCCAGGCTGGCCTGAACGAAGGGGTGGGGATTTTTCATACTTTCAACTATAAGGTGATGCGCTTGTGGGGCGAATATGGCAATCCCAATGGTGGCAATAACTCTTATATCGGATTGGGTTTCGATGCCGCATTCGTGAGCGAATACACCCAGCTCGGGACATTTTTGGGGCGCGATTGGGATCACCGCATCGAGGCGGCGCAGTATCGCTGGGTAATCGAGGAGATGGAATATAAGGACGGTACGGTCGATGTGGCCGACGGCAGTTTCCTGTTCTGGCAAAACCGGCTGCAGGCGTGGGCCAATAAGGGATTCCGCTTCAAGCGATCGATACTGACGAGCAATCTCAATCGGCTCGATATGCCGTACTCCGATTTGTTTCAGGCGCAAACCTCGAATGGTGCGCAAGACGGCTCGTATGAATATTTCGATACGCTGTATGTGGACGACAGCTTGCATCGGGCGGTCTTATGCAAGGAGCCGACCTGGTCGACCTGCAAAGACCCAGAAGTGCAGATCCCGGTGCAGTGGTCTGATACGTCGATCAAACTGACGCTGCGTCTGGGCGGCTTGCGTCAAACCAGTACCTTGTATTTGTATGTGCTGAACAAGGATGGCGTGGCGAACGAAGTCGGGAAACGACTTTCCCGACCTGGGCCGTTTAGTCCACTGCTACTGTTGCTTTAAAGCCAGGCACGGGCAGCCGGAGCGGCCCGTGCCTGGCTCCGCAAGAGCGCTTTAGGCTTTGACAGGGTATTTCTTGTCTAGCACTGGATTCCATTTCGCCAGCTTCTCTGCGGTCTGCTCCAGCAACGCGCTGGTATCGCCTTCGATCGTGACTTTCTGGATGATGTCGCCCATGGCGATGCTGTTGACCACTTTCTGGTCGTCGGCGCCAACGACTGCGCCGAATACCGTGTGCTTGCCGTCCAGATGCGGTGTCGGGCCGTGCGTGATGAAGAACTGGCTGCCGTTGCTCGCCGGGCCCGAGTTGGCCATCGACAGGATACCGGCCTTGTTATGGCGCAAGTCCTTGTTGAACTCGTCTTCGAAGTCATAGCCTGGGCCGCCCATACCGCTACCTTGCGGGCATCCACCTTGGATCATGAAGTTGCTAATGACGCGGTGAAACTTCAGTCCGTTGTAAAAGCCGCGCTGGGCCAAGTTGACGAAATTGGCGACTGTGACCGGGGTTTGCTCCGGTGTCAGGTTGATGTTGATGGTGCCCTTGCTGGTTTCAAAAATAGCTTTTAAGGTCGTCATTGCGTGCTTTCTGTTGAGTGAATGGTCGATTTGAGATGGGGAGGCAGGCGGGCTTTTGGGACAAGCTGTCTCGCGCCCGACATTATTCCCTATTTGTGGCGTTTGCAGTGTCGGATCGAGCCGGTCAAACGGTCTGGTTTCGCTGGAGGACATTGAGCAGGCTGCTGAAATGGGTCTTGGAAGAGAATTTATACTCCACCCTGTATTTTTTACGTGTCAATAAAAATCTGCGGGAAACGGTGTTTTTTGCTACATACCCCCCATTTATCTAATAAAACGTGGCAGACATGCGCCTATTTTTCTCCTATTTCTTGTCGTCGTGTGCTTCGGTGCCGGCCACAATCGTTTGCAGCCAAAGGCGGGCATGGGCGATCTGCCGCAGTACCACTGCAGGATCGCGATAGGCGTGGGCCAGCAAGGCGGCGCCTTGCGCCAAAGCCAGCAAATATTCGGCATGTGCTTGCGCCTCTTGCTCGGGTACCAGACGCCCGAATTGTTGGGTCAGCCAGACATGCAAGCCTTCGAGGATGCGCGCCGCGTAGGGTTGCAGATCGGGGTCATCCTTGCTCAACTCGCTGCACAACGTACCGACCGGACAGCCGACCCGTGCCAGTTCTGGCGCGCTGCGCTCGACGGCATTGAGAAACTGCGTCAGGCATTCAGGCGCGCTGGCGTCAGGCTGGAGGTCGGCGTTGATGCGGCCGAATAACTCTTCCTTGCGCGCTTCGGTAACCCATTCCAGCATTTCTGCCTTGGTCTTGAAGTAATAGGACAGATTGCCTTTGAGCAGGCCAGCCTCTTTGGCGATGTCGCCGATCGAGGTTTTGGCGTAGCCGCGGTCGCCAAACAGGCGCAAGGCGGCGTCGCCGATACGCTGCCGGTTGTCATCATTTTTCGTCATGCAGCCGCTTTCAAAACAGGGGATTGTAGCCATTGTTCGATCTCGCCCAAGGCGATGTGGTCGTCGATATGGCTGCCGTAGTGTGCCACGGCGATACGGCCATCGGCCTCGATCAGAAAATCGGCCGGTGTCCGAAAGGCTGGGCCTTCGATCCGTCCCGGCAAGAAGCCTTTGCCAAAAGCGCGCAGCGCGGTGCCGATTACCTTCAAAGACAACATGCTGGCCCAATGCGTTTCGACCCCAAAGCGTCGGTACAAAGCCATCGTCGGATCGGCCACGATGGCAAAGGGTGCGTCTTGCCGGCCGACGTATTGGCTAATCGATTCAGGCGAGGATTGGAATACGGCAACCAACTCCAGCCCCGCCGCCGACAGGCGAGGATACGCCTGGATCAATACGTGCATCCGAAAATTACAGACCGGACAAGAGGCGTAACGGTAAAACGACAGCATCACGCGGCGTCCGCGCAAGGCATGCAGATCGACTGGGCGGCCGAGAAAATCAGTGCTTGTGAGGCTGGGTATGGTATTGGCGGGGGACAGACGCATGATGACCTTTCAAAATTGGACGAGTGCCCAAAATATATCATGACGACCGTCCAAATTGTTTGCTTTTTTCCGTGAACCCTGCGCCCTACAAGACCCGGTACGCCAGCCGATCCAGCCGTGAGCGGCTGAGGCGATTGAGCAGTTTTCGGACATCTTGCGGGTAATCGGCCAATACTTCAAAGGCGCTGAAATGCTTGACCAGGCTGGTGTTGCGATAAATCGCAGCTAACTCTGCTTGCTGTTGCTGCGCCAGTGCTTGCTGCGGATCGTGGATCAGCAGGGCGTTTTCCAGGTCGAGCCGGAAGGCGCGCGGGTTGAGATTGTTGCCGGTCACCATGCTGTATTGCTGATCGATCCAGACCCCTTTGAGGTGATAGGTATTGTCACCGTCGCGCCATAAATGCAGCTTTAGCTGGCCGCTAGCCAGCGTCGCCTGATGGCTTTTTGCGAAGCGGCGCAAATTGGTCTCATACAAATAGGGCAGGGCGCCGATGATCTTGAAGGGCTGATCGGGCGGAATGAAAAAATCGTTGGCGGTCTTGTCGCCGACGATGATGTCGATCTTGACGCCGCGCTTGAGGGCACGGTTGATTTCACGCGTGACTGCCAGCGGGAAGTTGAAATAGGGCGTGCAAATGGTGATTTGCTCTTGGCTGGCGGCCAGCAACTGGCAAATTACGCGATTCAATGGATTGTTGCGCCCGACCCCGACCAAGGGCGTAATACTCAGTTCATCCGGCTTGGCTTTAGTGGCGGGCAGGCTATAGCGCGCCCGCTTCAAATGGGCCCTGAAGCTGCGGATTTCGCGCCGGATACTGCGGGTCGGTGGCACCTCGGCCAGGTCGAGCCGATGCACCGCCCTGCTGGCTGCCAGGATATGGTGCCCGATAAATTGCGCCATGCAATCGGCCAGCGCCTTGTCGTTGATTAGCAGGTAGCGGTCGTGCCGGTATTTGTCGAACTGGTGCAAATACACATTGTTAAGACTGGCGCCGCTGTAGATGACGCAGTCGTCAATCACAAAACCCTTCAGGTGCAGCACGCCGAATAGTTCACGGGTTTGTACCGGCACGCCGAAGATCGGCACCGCGCTCATGTGCGCTTTGGCATCAGCCTGATACCAGGCGGCATTGCCGCCGGTTTTGGCGGCGCCGATCAAGCCGCGCTGGGCCCGGTGCCAATCGACCAGCACCGCAATCTCTAGCGTCGGCCGCGCCGCTTTGGCTGCATGCAGCGCTGCCAAAATTTCGGCGCCAGCTTCGTCGTCTTGCAAGTACAGGCTGCATAACAGGATGCGGCGCGCGGCCTGCGCGATTTGAGCCAGCAATTCTTGGCGGAATTGGGCCGCGCTGTGCAGGGTGCTGACTGTATTGGCGTCAACTGCAAAGGCCGGCAGTTGGATCAGCGTCGGGCGGATGGAAAATAGTGGCATGGTAATCCGACTGTTGAGCTAAATGTAGGCAATATATAGGGGGTATAGGGCTAAATCATGCCTTATCCGCTGGTTTTTATTGGGCTTTTAAAAATACACAGGGGAGTAATTTTGTCGCTCTAGGAGCATTTAGGCGCTTTAATGCATTGCCTCTGGTAACTGGGTTTACCCCTGTCGCGCTTAATCACGCACGCTTGGCCAAGCAGCTTTATACCATTGGATGCGCTGCGACTGGACGCTGTCGCCGCCATTGATCCCCATCAAGGCGCCGTTGGTCGGTGCAAATCGATACCGCGCCAGCGCCCGCTCTTTCTCAAGTGTAATTATGCTGGCATGATGACGCGAGCATTGATGAAAATGCAAAATTGCTGTATTAACGGCTACTCGGACTTTCTACCGCCAGTCCTACTGGAATAGACTCATAAGCCAGCCGAATTGACTGATGAAGCCGAAATGGTGGTTTTCTCTTGTCATTGTGTGACAGTTGATTTTTAATAACATGCCTTTCAATGGACGTTGCACGAACTTCATTTTTCTCGCCTATCACAGCGGTTACCGTCAACCGATCAGTGCCGCCGGTTGGGAGATAGGCGATTATTGTGTGCCAAGCGAAGCACCGCTAGAATTTTTTAAGCAATAATCTGTTCCGAATATTTATTTCTATTCCCCTAGTCCCACTAACCGATGCCACTCTGAACTGAAGGAATTTCGATGCGATCATCTCTGGTACCTATGCTGTCTATTTTTGCTCTCGGACTCAATTCGTGCGCGCTGGTGTGGGCCGATGATGTTGCCGGTGGGCCGCTCGCGCCGCAAGCGGCCACCGTAGGCAAGCGGGTGCAGCCAGTCGTAAATTTGCTTCTCACAACCGATAGTGATGACGTCGCTGCAGTACCGACGATTAGTGCTGCGACGCTTCTGGCCGGTACGATCAGTGTCGGTGGCAAAGGTTTCGGTACGCGGACGCAGGCGGCACCGGTATGGTTTGAGGATTTTGACAGTCGTAGCATTGGTGCGGCGCCGGCCAGTTTTGGTTATACCAACTATGGTAGTGACTCAGGTGGCACGGTGAGTGTGGACGGCGCCACCGGTTTTAGTGGTTCGCGCTCTTTGCGTCATCAAACCAACTTTGGCAGCCCATCGGTGAACGGCGACGATATACGCGAGTCTTTTCCACACATTGGGATGCGCGGTTTTAGTTCGACCGAACTGTATATCAGTTATCGCGTGAAATTCGCGACCAACGGTTCGCGTGTCAAACAATTGAAATTTAACCGCGGCGGCATGGAGCGCGTAGACCCCAATGGCGGTAGCCCTTGCTATGCTGCCCGGCCAAAGTTTCGCTCCAGCTATTACGCCGAAGAGGGGACGTATGATATGCCAAACCAACGCTTGGAGAGCGTGCAAGGCGGTATCGAACGTGAAAACGGGACGGTTGTTGAAAGCTGGGTAGGCGAAGCGCCAACGGAGGTGGCGCCTTACGTCATTCTTCCCAATACCTGGGTGCAGGTGGAAGAGTATTACCGCCTGAACGATATCGGTGCCTCCAACGGTGAATTTGTTACTTACGTCAACGGCCACCGTAATTTTAATCGCCCAAATCTGCAGATGCGCACCAACGCCAGCACCAAGCTTAATTGCAGCTATCTGGTGATCGGCATTGACTATTTCATTACCCCGACAAGCACCAGCGGTGTGTCGGTTTGGTACGACGATCACTATCTGGACACTAGTCGCGCTCGCTTGGTATTGGCCAACGCATCGACCTGGGCCGCGTCAACCATGCGCAGTCCGCAGCCAGCCACCCAATGGTCGGGAAACGCCGTGACAGCGCAATTAAAACGGGGCGGTTTTGGGGCAGGTAATGCCTGGCTGTATTTGGTGCGGGCCGATGGCGTCGTGTCAAACGGGTGGAAGGTGGTGCTGCCATGATGGGTTCTCAGGCTTTTTTGTATTGTCTGCGTTGAGGCAAGCACAGGCTCTGGTAACGATTTAATTCAATTTTTTGTGGAGCGTTCATGGCGTTAAATCTTTTCGCTGCTGCAAGGCCGCCAATATTTTCTGTGGCGGGACTGATCGCGCTGGCTTGTTGCGCGCCATCCTGGGTTGCAGCAGCGCCGGTATCGGTGATCATGCTCGACGATATGGCGCTGATCATCAAAAAACCTATCATGACTGCCGTCTTAAACGACAGCGGCTTAACTATCTCGGGGCGCAATCCTTGGACAGAAAATCCGATGGTATTTTGGGACGATGTGGAAGCGTCTTTCGGTGCGACCGGATTGGCCTTAAATTCGGTAGTTCCGGCAG
>JAZKIX010000188.1:8585-19345 GCA_040384645.1 Pseudomonadota bacterium
CCTGACGCCAAATGGGGGCAAAACGGCGGCACCTGGTCCAATAAAATGATCTTTGAAAAAACCGCCACCCGTTCCGGCGTTTTGGAACCGGTTTATTCGGGTCTACCATCCGACGCCTTCGGCGGTTCTACCTTTTTAGGCAAACCACATTACAACAGCGGCGCCGCCCCACTGTTTAACAAGTTGTATATCTCGTGGTGGTATAAACCGTCGATGAGCCCCGCTGTGGAAGAGGCCTCCAATAAATTTTTACGCGTGTGGGATGACGGTAATGGTAAAGGTACCCGGATTTCGTGGACGCAAATGCATATGGATTGCTCGCTTTATTCCCCGACCGAAGTTCATCAAGTGCAATGGAAAGGCTGGGGAGGCGTGGTCGGTGAGTGGAACCGGCAAGAAGCTTATGCTGGCCTCAATGTCGGGCAATTCCGTACCTGGATCAATGGCGACATGACGCACGATTTTGCCTGCGAAAAAAGCCCTGCCTTCCCCGAAAAGCCCTTATTTGTCGGCGTCTTGGGCTTCGATCATGGCGGTTATGACGATGGACGCCCAAAGGGGTACCGGAACATGAAAACACGTCTCGACGATATCTACATCGCCAACAGCCTGGCACGGATCGAGATATCGGACAGCCCGACTTGGCTAGCGGCAAAAAAGCGCGAAGTCTTGCCGATCAAGACCTGGGCGCCGAACAAAATCGAGGCCACCATGCTGAAAGGCGTGCTGGGCAGCGCAACCAGTCTGTATGCTTATGTGGTTGGCGCAGATGGTCAGGTCAACGATGTGGGCATTAAATTGGTTTGTCACGGTAGTCGGACTTGTCGTTGACGCCAAAATGTTTATTTTTTGGTAAAAATGGACTTGGTCTTTCCACCAGTTATTTTTATATCGGTCCACAATGAGTGACAAAAAACCAATGCAGAGCAAAGAATTCTCAGAATTCCTCCCTACAGCAATATCTCCATCCGCAGAACCATCGATCGTTTGGCACTCTGGGCAAGTCAGTGCCGCTGACCGTGCGGGATTATTGCAACAGCGGCCAGCCACGGTCTGGCTCACAGGATTGAGCGGTGCAGGCAAGTCGACCTTGGCCTTTGCCTTAGAACATCGTTTGATGGCATTGGGGCGCGCTTGTTTTGTACTCGACGGCGACAATGTCCGGCATGGTCTTAATCGCGACCTAAATTTTTCCCCGCAGGATCGGACTGAAAATATCCGCCGGATTGCCGAAGTGGCGAAGCTAATGAATCAAGCCGGCCTAATCGTGATTAGCGCTTTTATTTGCCCCTATCGGGCAGATCGTCAAACCGCCCGCGAAATCATCGGCACCGAGCATTATCTGGAAGTGCATGTCAGCACCAATTTAGCCGTTTGTGAGCAACGCGATCCCAAAGGACTGTATAAGCGCGCACGGGCTGGGAAAATCCCTGAATTTACCGGGATCACCGCCCCTTACGAAACCCCGCTGGCAGCCGATATTTCAATCGATACCGATGTGCAAAGCGTGCAGCAAAGTGTTGATGTTTTAGTCAATATCCTGCTGTCAAATGCCGTGTGACATTTCGCGTTATAAAGGCAGCAAGCGCTTGCGATAGGCCCGGGCGGCCAGCCAGCAAGCAAAACCTGTAAAAGTAAATGCCAGTTGCCCAGCGGCTAGCCATAACACTGAATGCGCCAGAAAAGGTGCAATCAAGCCGGCAACCACAGCGCCCAGCATGGTCACGGCGAATGACTGGCAAGAGGCGACAATGCCGCGAATGGACGGGAATAAGTCCAGTACCAATAAAGTAGCGCCGGGCGCGACCACCGACATGCCAAAAGTATAGAAAAACAAGGGTGCCACCGACCACGGCAATACCGGCGGGTAAAACGCGTGATACGCCACATTAAATACGCTGGCCGACAGTAAGAACGCAAAACCGATCAGGACCACTAGCGGAATCGGTATTTTCCCCACCATCCGGTTTGCCGCCAGCGCGCCTAAGAATACGCCGGCCACTGAGGGGACGAATTGCCAGCCGAATTGATCCGGCCCCAAATGCAAATGCTGGGTAATAAAGACTGGCGCCGCTGCGACGTATAAAAATAAGCCGGCGAAATTGAAGGCGATGGTGCCAGCTTCCAAATGAAATAGCACCGAGCGAAGCACCTGACGATAACTATCGAACAAAAACCGTGGGTTGAATGGTTGTCGCGCCGGATAGGGCAGGGTTTCCGGCAAATACTTGTAACACGCCATCAGCAGCAAAGCAGTGTAGAAAAATAGGAATAGAAAAATTGAGCGCCAATCGAGCAACTTGACGATCCAGCCGCCCATGATCGGCGCAATCGCCGGTGCAATTGAAAAAATCATGGTCACCAACGACAATAAACGCGCCGCCGCTGCGCCGGCAAACAGATCACGAATGATCGCCCGTCCAATCACCACGCCGGCTCCGGCAGAAATGCCCTGCAAGATGCGGAACGCCCACAGATATTCGATGCTGTGCGACGCGGCGCAGCCAAGCGATGCAATCGCAAACATCACCAGCGAACCGAGAATGATATTGCGCCGGCCAAAGGCGTCAGACAATGCGCCATGCCACAAAATCATCATGGCAAATGAAAACATATACGCCGTCAAGGTTTGCTGGACCTGGATCGGGCTGGCGTGCAAGGTGGCCTCGATATTAGGGAAGGCCGGCAGGTAGGTATCGACGGAAAAAGGCCCCAGCATTGCCAGCCCTGCCAGCAACATCGCCAGCATGTTAGTGCTCACTGTTGTGCTTGCCGTGGGGCGGGGCTTCGGTGCGTCGCCTGGTGCAGGCGGAACGGGAGGCGGCAGGTTTTCTGGCACTGGATAAGTCCCCGATAATGACCATAGGAGAGGGCAGGTTTATCTTCCGCCACAATATCGGGCCATGCAATAAGCGCGCGGGTTTTTTATGGGGCTTTTACTTAGCGCCGGAAATTTACAGGGTGTTGCACCCCGCACCCTGTACCTTATACGTGATACAGCGCTTAAATCCGATCAAACCCAATTAAAGCAATCAGGGCGCGATGGATGCCGGTGGCTGCATTATTTCAGGCAAGCTTGCCACGCCAGTGCCCAATTCGCGCTGGTAGAAATAATGGCGGTTTTTACCGAGCGATTTCGCATGATACATGGCGGTGTCGGCATTCTTTAGCAAGCTGTCAACGTCACCGCCGTCCACCGGGAACAGGCTGATGCCTATCGTGGCGCCGATCTGGCTCATGCCATCGGCTAGTTCAAAAGGATTAAACAAGGCCTCTACCAATCGCTCCGCAATTTCTGCTGCATCGTTGGCATGGATAACTTTTTCGACGATCACGACAAATTCATCGCCGCCGATCCGTACCAGATGATTATTGGCGCGCAATACAGATTTCATGCGCACCGCTGCCGCATGTAATAAATCGTCGCCGGCTGGATGGCCCCAGGTATCGTTGACGACTTTGAAGCCATCGAGATCGACGAATAACAGGGCTAGCATGGCGTCGTTTTTCTTTGCCTGCGCCAGCGCACCGGGCACGTAATTCATCAGCCAGTTACGGTTCGGCAGTCCTGTCAGCGAATCCTCATTCGCCATCCGCGTCAGAATGCGCTGGTTGACCCGTAACTTATCCAGATCGCTTTGTACTTTATCCAGTAAATTGTTGGTGTCACTCAACTGTGCAATATGTTGCGCAACTAATTTCTCCTGGATATCGTTGACGCTTTGCAATCCTTCAATTACCTCGTGCTTATCAACCAGTTCTGCCGCCATTTGAATCCGTTTGTCGCGCAGTTGCGCCAGCTCTCTGGCACGCGCCAAGCTGGCTTCGGTAGCTGGAATGATTTGCGTGACTTCGATCGGTTTGACCAAATAGCCGATAGCGCCGTTCAGGGTCGCTTGCCGTACTGTATCAAGGTCGGTCAAGGACGATAGAAACATGAAAGGGATCGTGGTGTTTTCGCGCAGATGCCGGGCCAGCTCGATACCGGACATGCCAGGCATCGAAATATCCAATAAAGCCAGGTCTGGGGTCACGGTTGCAATCAAGTGCATCGCTTCTTCGGCAGAGTCAGCCTGTATCACGTCGTAGCCGGCATTGCGCATGCCGATGGCCAGGATGCACAGGGTTACCCGGTCGTCATCGACCGTTAGGATGCAGGGTTTTTTATTGCTATTTGCGTTGCTCACATTAACTTTCGTGTGATGCCTGGAAACTTAAACACTGGTTCAGAAAAGGACAGAACATATTTGTTACTGGGCAAGGATCAGGATCTCGGACCATTAAATCTGGCCAACCCTCCGGCTGCTGGCACATTCTTGGGTCATGACTAAGCAGCGACAGTCGCCATCATAGACTAATGGTTCCAATAATTGTTATACAGCACCATTTTACGCACAGCTATCGCAATTAAACTATTAATTTAAAGATGTTGCCTGGGAGTATTGCAAACAATTGATAAATGGTTGATAAATGATGGATAACCGGCGTGTTTTCAATTCCATTATGATAACGAGCTAGTCACGGCGTGGTTTTGTGGTAGCCAACATAGGGATGCGATCGAGGTTTCATCGGCGCAACTTCCGCGACAAATAGAAGCTAAATCGTCAACCATATTCATCGTGCTGATTGATGATGTGGAACCCTGCACCTGATAGCCATGCTTAATAAACGGCACTCATGAGCAGTATAAAAGGCTTTTGCAGGGATACAACATTTCAGTCGCTAAACTGTTCGGGAGGACATCGCTTGTTGACCTTAGCTTGCACGGATCGCACAAAATCGGCCAAGCGTTGGCCGCTTTGATCTGGGTAAGGCGCCGCTTCGATCATGTGTTGAATGCGGTCTAGCCGGAACGAGCGAAAATCGTTGCGGGTTTCGCACCAGGCTGCGATCGACCAGGTACCGCCCCAAAAAACAAGGGCCAGCGGCCAGATGACGCGTTGGGTCGGCTCTGCCTTGGCGTCGACGTAATTGAGCAGCAAGCTGATGTGCTTGGCAATGGCTTGCCGGATTTGCTCCAGCCGCTCGCCGTGACGGGAATCTAGCTGCACATTGGGCGCGAACAGAGGTGTGGCTTCGACAAAATCGCGCTTGTCCTTGGGCAGCGCCATTGTTACTTTCGCCAGCGCGGCAGCGGCTGAAGCGCCTAATTGCGGACCGCCCCAGGCTTGCACCATGCGCATGCCGATCACCAGCGCATCGACTTCGTTGGCAGAAAACATCAGCGGCGGCAGATCGTAGCCTGATGTCAGGCGGTAGCCGATCCCGGCTTCGCCTTCAACCGGGATGCCGGACAAGGATAAATCGCGGATATCGCGGTAAATGGTGCGCTCCGACACGCTGAGCCAATCGGCTAATTGTGCAGCAGTAGTCAATCTGCGGCCGCGCAGGTATTGGGCAATTTGGAACAGGCGGTCGGCGCGGCGCATAAGGGGATGAGTTGCTTTATTGTCAGTGCGTGGTAGCTGCGAAAATTGGCATATTTTGTTTGGCAAGTTGGTAATTATCTACCTGCCGCACAAACCTTTCTTAATAATTCAGGGCCGTTAATTGTTTCAATAAAACGCCAGTGCATACAACAAAGTATGAGTAGGGTGGGCGGGGCCGCCGAGGCCGTGCGCACCGCCGCTGTATGTGAAAACCGTAATTTTATGGGAGTATCAGCCGCTTTCATACTCACCCCGCACGGATTCATTGGCTTAAAATAAATACAGGGGTGAGTATATTTAGTGCATTTTCAACGATATTTTAAACCGACCATCACGCCATCGCATGTAGTGCCAGCCGGTTGCCTTCGGTGTCGATGAAATAAGCGACAAATCCCAAGTCCTTGGGCAGCTCGATTTTACCCATCTTGATGCTGCCGCCGGCGGTTTCGACCCGTGCCAGTATGGCGTCGATGGATGGGCTGGCATCCAGGTAGAGTACCGCGCCGTCGCCGCCTGGGGTGTAATTTTCGCCGCAGATCACGCCGCCCACGCCCTCGCCGTCGGCTGTGGTAAATACGGCCAGGTCAAAGCCGGTAAAGTCTTGCACCAGCAATTGGGTGTCGAACAGTGTTTCGTAAAATTTGATGGCGCGCTTGAAGTCCGTGGCAGGGATTTCAAACCAGTTGATTTTCGTGTGCATGATGCGTTCCTATTCGTGTGAATGCCAAATGGCATGGACGCATCATGCGACACCCCTCCTGACAGCGTTATGTCAGGAGCCTGTCTTTGCCAACGATTACGCGGCGTGGCATCGAGGTTCGACGATTACTGGATCAGCTGGCTGGATCGGCTTTCGGCTTGGCTTCTTCCCGCCGGTTGAATCCTGCCACCATATCGAAGCGGAACAGACGGCATTCCAGCGCGCCGTTGAAGAACGGCGTCTTGCGTGCTTCCTTCAGGCGCAGCATCTTCGGTACTGACAAATCGGCAGTGAATAAGAACACCGCCCAGCCGGCAAAACGCTGTTTCAAGGTACTGCTGAAGGCGCTGTAGAAGGTGGCGGTCAAATCGTCTTCTGGCACGCTGCTGTCACCGCGCACGCCAATCCGTTCGCCATAAGGAGGATTGGTCAGCAAGATGCCTGGCGTCTCCGACGGCGCCTTGACTTCTTGCGCCTCGATTTGCTTTAAAGGCACGTCGAAATTGATGCCGGCGCAGCGCAAGTTGTGGCGTGTCATGGCCACCATATCGCCCGAGATATCACTGCCGAAAATAGTCGGCTCGGCTGGCATTTCTCGCGGTTTGGCTTCAGCCTTGATGGCGTTCCAATCGCTGCGTTGGAATTCATGCATTTTTTCAAAAGCGAAATTGCGGCGCGCGCCTGCCGGGATGCCTGCCAGCATTTGCGCCGCTTCCGCCAGGATGGTGCCGGAGCCACACATCGGGTCGAACAGCGTCATGCCCGGCTTCCAGCCTGAGACGCGTAGCAAGCCAGCCGCCAGATTCTCGCGCAAGGGCGCATCGCCGGTCTCATCGCGCCAGCCGCGCTTGAACAAGGCATCGCCCGAGGTATCGAGGTAGAGGGTAAAAGTGCGCGCATCGAGGAAGCCGACGATACGCATATCCGGCGCGCCGGTATCGACCGAGGGTCGCTTGTTGAACTGGTCGCGGAAGCGGTCGCAGATCGCATCCTTGATCTTGAGGGTGGTGAATTCCAGACTGCGCAGCGGCGACTTGATAGCGGTGACGTCGACCCGGATGGTGTGATCGACGCTGAACCAGTCTTCCCACGGTTGCGCCAGCGTCAGGTCGTAGATATCGTTTTCCATCTTGTAGCCTGCATGCGCCATCCGCATCAAGACCCGCGAAGCGATGCGCGAATGCAGGTTGATCCGGTAGGCGTCAGTCAAGGCGCCGGAGCAATGGACGCCGCCGGGGACTTGATTGTGGATCTTCAGGGTGCTGCTTTGCAGGGCGATTTCGCCGATTTCTTCCGCCAGTGCTGCTTCCAGGCCACGCGGGCAGGGGCAAAAATAGGAGTGGGGTTTGAGTGACATGCGGGGAACCTTTTTTCCGTTGAGATGCTAGGGGTGTTCTCCTTCCCCTCTGGCCGGGCGCCTTGAAAGGGAGGGAATTTACGTGGGTAATTTGTGCATTTTCAAACACTCATAGAGCGCTGAATGTTTATCCAATTGCGATAAATAATGGGGGTATAAGTAATAATGCGGGCAGACCCGCAGGTTTTTATTGCCTCTTAAAAAATACACCTGCCAGTATATTTTTAACCTTGGCGCCGGTTTTCACTCATTTCGCCAGTGCCCGCTCCACAAAATCGAGCCGGTCCTGGCCCCAGAATCCTTCGCCATCGACCACATACCAGGGCGAGCCGAACACATTGGTGGCAATTGCCTCGTCGGTAAAGCGGTCGTATTCGGCCTGGACGCTGGCGGTGTCGGCGGACTTGATCAATTGTTTGCCATCTAGTTCAGCCTCGAAGGCAATGCCGGCCAGGGTGTCGGGATCGGCGATATTTTGTTCTCCTACCCACAGCGCGCGCATGATCGAGCCGGCCACGCCGAGTGCAACTTCGGTGCCATGCGCCAGCTGGGTGGCGATGATCAATTTGGCTGCTAAATCGGGTGAAACGGGACTGAATTTAGGTTGCGCATTGATCGCCAGGCCAAGATGTTCGCTCCAGCGCTTGATTTCAGCCAAGCGATAGGCCTGGCGTTGCGGCGGCCGTTTCGACAGCGGTAAGCCGCCGGAAACGGCAAACGCCTTGACCAGGTCGATTGGTCGCAATTCAATTTTCGCGTTATGCGTTTTGGCGATGCCGACAAAGCGCTCGTGCCCGAGATAAGCCCAGGTCGATTGCGGTGCGAAATAATAGGTGCAAATTTTGCTCATGACGATCCTCGGTGGGATGGCGATGCGGTGTCGGATTGGCTCCCAACTGTGCGAACCAATTCACGGGAAAACACAAGGGAATCAGAACGGCTTGACCACCACCAGAACCACGATGGCTGCCAAAATCACCACCGGCACTTCATTGAACCAGCGGAACCAGGTATGGCTGCGCTGATTGACGCCGCGCTCGAATTTTTTCAAGAGCGAACCGCAGGCGTGATGGTAGCCGACCAGCAAAATAACCAAGCCCAGTTTGGCATGCAGCCAGCCGGCGGTTTTGACGCCATCGGCCGCTTTGCCGAAGCCATAACCGAGCCAAAGCCAGACCCCGAAAACAATCGCGAAAACCGACAGGATGCTCATAAAACGGTACAGTTTGCGCGCCATCAGTAACAGTCTGGCGCTCGCCACTGTTTCTTTTTCCATCGCCAGATTGACTAAAATGCGCGGCAGGTAAAACAGGCCGGCAAACCAGGAGATGACAAAAATCAGGTGCAGCGATTTGATCCAGAGCATGGGCGGCCTAAGTTAGAGTGAGGTGAAGGTAAGTTTGCTGCATATTATTTTCTGACTTCGCCATGTCCCAATACGACGTATTTCAAGGAAGTCAAACCTTCCAATCCGACTGGTCCACGCGCGTGCAATTTGTCATTGGAAATGCCGATTTCAGCACCCAGTCCATATTCAAAACCATCGGCAAAACGGGTCGAGGCATTGACCATTACTGAGGCTGAATCGACTTCGCGAATGAAGCGCATGGCGCGGCTGTAATCCTCGGTGACGATGGCGTCGGTATGTTGCGAGGAATAGGTATTGATATGGTCGATGGCTTCATCCATATCGGCCACTACCTTGACCGACAGGATCGCGGCCAGATATTCGGTGCGCCAGTCTTCTTCCGTGGCTGCGCTCAGTTGCGGATAGCCTGTCAAAATCGCCCGCGCTTCATCGTCGGCGCGCAATTCGACTTCTTTCGCTGCGTACAGACCGGCCAGCGCCGGCAAGACTTGCGCCGCGATGCCGCGCGCCACTAGCAAGGTTTCCATCGTGTTGCAAGTGCCATACCGGTGGCATTTGGCGTTGAAGGCGATCGGCAGAGCTTTTGCGATATCGGCAGCATCGTCGATGTACACATGGCAAATGCCATCCAGATGCTTGATCATCGGCACCTTTGATTCGCGCATCAGGCGTTCGATCAAGCCTTTGCCGCCGCGCGGCACGATTACGTCCACGTATTGCGGCATGGTGATCAGTTCGCCCACGGCTGCGCGGTCGGTGGTTTCAATGATTTGCACCGCGTCTGCCGGCAAACCGGCACCAAGCAGGCCTTCCTTCACCAGCTTGGCTAGTGCTTGATTGCAATGAATCGCTTCCGAACCGCCACGCAAGATGGTGGCGTTGCCGCTCTTGATGCACAGGCCGGCGGCGTCCACCGTGACATTGGGACGCGCTTCGTAGATGATGCCGATCACGCCGAGCGGCACCCGCATCTGGCCAACCTGGATGCCACTGGGACGGAATTTCATATTCGACATTTCGCCTATCGGGTCGGACAGGGCGACGATTTGTTCTAGCCCTTCGACCATGGTTTCGATCGCTTTGTCGGATAAGGTCAGACGGTCGACCATCGCTTCGGCCAGGCCGCTTTTACGGGCGGCGGCCAGATCCAGTTCATTGGCAATCCGCAGCGCTTGCGCCTCGCGCCGGATGGCGGCGGCGATTAACAGCAGCGCTTGATTTTTGGCTGCGGTATTGGCTTTGGCCATGGCGCGCGATGCCTTGCGGGCACGCTGGCCAACGTCGCTCATGTAATGTTTGATATCCATATTGTCGCTTTGAAAAGTGAGTGCAGAAGTTAGTGCAAAATTAACCACGCGCAATTTTTAAACCCAACTGCTGCATTGCATCCCAGGCATCGCCGGAAAACGCCTTGGCGCGCAAGCCCTTGACCATCTTGTCGATCTGCGCCGCGTGTTGCAATGCGGTTTCTAGGGTCGCCAGGCTGAGGCGGCGCAAGGCCGGTTCCATCAGTCGTTCACGCGGCCCCCAGATGCGATATTCTTTTAGCATCATGCCCAGCGGACGGCCTTGCTCGACGGCAGATTTCAATTTTAACAGGGTGCGGATTTCTTCCGCCACCGCCCACAACACCAGTGGCAAAGCTTCGCCTTCGCCTTTTAAACCTTCCAGCATACGCACCAATCGGGCGCAATCACCGGCCAGCATGGCTTCGCTCAGTTTAAATACATCGTAGCGCGCCACATTGAGTACGGCATCGTGGATTTGCTCGAAATTGAGTTTGCCGGCGCCATGCAAAAGCCCTAGTTTTTGGATTTCCTGATGCGCTGCCAGCAGATTGCCTTCGACTCGCTCGGCTATGAAGTCGAGGCTTTGTTTGTTCACGCTTTGGCCTTGCGCCGCCAG
>JAZKIX010000189.1:0-2076 GCA_040384645.1 Pseudomonadota bacterium
GCCAAGGCCGGTATCATGGGCGCCACCAAGGCACTGGCGGTCGAGTTGGCTAGTCGTGGCATCACAGTTAATTGTGTCGCGCCAGGCTTGATTGACACCGACATGGTCGAGCCACATGTATTGGAAGAAGCAATGAAAATCATCCCCGCCAAACGCATGGGCAAACCGGAAGAAGTCGCTGCGCTGGTCAGCTTTTTAATGAGTGACGACGCGGCCTACATTACGCGTCAAGTGATTTCAGTCAATGGAGGAATGATCGGATGAAACGCGTCGTTATCACAGGATTCGGCGCACTTAGCCCGCTAGGACATGATTGGCCAACCGTCGAAGCACGCCTGCGCTCACGCCGTAATGCGGTGCAAGTCATGGCCGAATGGGAAGATTACGAAGGCTTGTTCACCAAGGTGGGCGCGCCGGTAGCGCCGTTTGAATTGCCGCCCGAAGGCTATAACCGCAAGAGTACCCGCAGCATGGGCAAAGTGGCCTTGATGGCAACCCGCGCCAGCGAAATCGCGCTGACCGATGCCGGCTTATTGAACGATCCGATCCTGAAAAGCGGTAAGGTCGGGATCTCTTACGGTTCCTCCAGCGGAACACCGAAAGCCATCGGCGATTTTGGCCGCATGATCCACGAAAAAAGTACCGAAGGCATCAACGCCACCACCTATATCAAAATGATGTCGCATACGGCGGCCGTCAATATGGGCGTTTTTTTTGGTATTTCCGGCCGTATAGTGCCGACCTCCAGCGCTTGCACTTCCGGCAGTCAAGGTATCGGCTATGCCTATGAAATGATCCAATCCGGCAAGCAAGTGATCATGCTGGCCGGCGGCGCGGAAGAACTCGACGCCACCCAGGCCGCGGTTTTCGATACATTATTCGCCACCAGCGTGCATCACAATGCCACGCCGCATTTGACGCCGCGTCCGTTCGATGCGCAGCGCGATGGCTTGGTATTGGGCGAGGGCGCCTGTACCTTGATCCTGGAAGAGTTGGAACACGCGCAGGCACGCGGTGCCACGATCTATGCCGAAATTCTCGGCTACGGCACCAATAGCGATGGACGCCACGTGACCCATCCGCAGCCCGAAACGATGGCGATAGCAATCGAATTGGCGCTGGCCGAGGCCGGTCTGGCGCCAACCGATATTGCCTACGTCAATGCGCACGGCACCGCCACTGTACAAGGCGATGAAGCCGAAAGCCGTGCCACTCAGAGCGTGTTCGGCGAGCGGATTCCGATTTCGTCATTGAAAAGTTATATGGGCCATACGCTGGGCGCTTGCGGTGCGTTGGAAGCGTGGATCAGCATTCAAATGATGCGCAGCGCCTGGTTTGCGCCAACCCTCAATCTCGATGCGCTCGACCCGCGATGCCATGAGTTGGATTACATCACCGGCGACGGGCGCAACATCGATACCGATATCGTCATGAGTAATAACTTTGCTTTTGGCGGCATCAATACCTCCTTGATATTCCGCCGCTGGCCGTCTTGAGACAGTTTGTATAAAAAACGGAGCGGCGCATCGTGCTTGACTGGAAGCTGGCCACACGCAACGATCTATTGCAGGAAATCGGCGGCGAAGACGGCGCCAAATTTTTGCAGGTATCTGAACGGCGCAGGCTAGCCGGCATCACGCAAGCTGGACGACGCGACGAGTTCATCGCCTCGCGCTGGCTGGCGCGCAAGACGCTGTGCGCCAACTTCGGCGGTACTGCGGGCGACTGGGACATCGCGGCCGAGCATGGTCAAGCGCCCTTGGTTACCGGCCCGGCGCCAGCCTACTTGTCGATGTCCCATAGCGGCGAGTGGATTGCCGTGGCCGTTTCTGATGGTGCGGTCGGCCTCGATATCGAGCGCGTCAAGCAGCGTAAAAATACGTTGGCACTGGCTAGAATGGCCGCCACGCCCCGCGAATCGCTGGCTTTGGAGGCACTGCAAGAACCAGCCAGATCGGCACTGTTCATTCAATTCTGGACCATCAAGGAAGCGTGGTTAAAGTCACGTGGCAGCGGGCTCGATTTCGATCTGATGCGCCGGCTCACCAATGAGGAGGCCACTCCAAGCTGGCTCCG
>JAZKIX010000190.1:0-2564 GCA_040384645.1 Pseudomonadota bacterium
ATCCCGCAACCAGCACATAGTGAAAATGCGCAATCACATAATAGGTATCGTGTACTTGCACATCGATGGGCACCACGGCCAAAATCACGCCCGACAAGCCGCCGATGGTAAATACCAGAATGAAGCCGATTGCAAACAGCATCGGCGTCTCGAAACTCATTGCACCGCGCCACATGGTGGCAACCCAATTGAATACCTTGACGCCGGTCGGCACCGCAACCAGCATGGTGGCGTACATGAAAAAGAGCTGGCCCGAGACTGGCAACCCGCTGGTAAACATGTGATGGGCCCAGACGATGAAGGACAGTATCGCGATGGAGCTAGCGGCATACACCATCGAGGCATAGCCGAACAGGGGCTTGCGCGAGAAAGCCGGCACGATTTCGGAGATGATGCCGAAGCCCGGCAGAATCATGATGTAGACCTCGGGATGGCCGAAAAACCAGAAAATAAGCTGGTACATGACCGGGTCGCCGCCGCCGGCGGCATTAAAGAAGGTAGTGCCGAAATGGCGGTCGGTCAACATCATCGTCACCGCGCCGGCCAGCACCGGCATCACCGCAATGAGCAGGTATGCCGTGATTAACCAAGTCCAGCAAAACATCGGCATTTTCATCATGGTCATGCCGGGGGCACGCATATTGAGCAGCGTGGTAATGATGTTGATGGCGCCCATGATGGACGAGGCGCCCATCAAGTGGATGGCAAAAATCGCCATGTCCATGCCGATCCCCATCTGAATCGACAGCGGCGGATACATGGTCCATCCAGCGGCAGTGGCGCCGCCGCTGGTAAAGAAAGACCCCACCAGCAATAAGGCAGCCGGCGGCAACAGCCAGAACGAAAAATTATTCATACGTGCAAAGGCCATATCGGAAGCGCCAATTTGCAAGGGAATCATCCAGTTGGCGAAGCCGACAAAGGCCGGCATGATCGCGCCGAACACCATGATCAAGCCATGCAGGGTCACGAACTGGTTGTACAGTTCCGGCTGAAAAAACTGCAAACCGGGTTGAAACAGTTCGGCCCGGATCAGAATTGCCAACACGCCGCCGGTGAGGAACATGCTGAGCGAAAAAAATAGATACAGCGTGCCAATATCCTTATGATTGGTGGCAAGCAACCAGCGCCGCCACCCATGAGGATGGTCGTGTACATGACCTGCAACGACGTTTGTACTCATCGCGGCTCCCGATAGAGATGTCGACAAATTGTTTTCTTATGCGCCAGAAATTGACAACAATTTATTGCGCTGCCCATTGCCCTTATCCAATAAATTCCGCTATGCCTCCGCACACATCGTTACAAATATAGTGGCTTGCGATGTGCGCTGCATTGTTAGATGCGCCGTCGCTGACAATCATCAAAAACGATAAGCCGTCGCGTGCAATGCTGGGCCATGCTTGCTTGCGTCCTGCCAACAGGTGCTTGGCTTGCCGCATGGGCTGCAGTATTTAGATGACGGCGCAATCCAACCGAATGGGAAATCATTCATGAAGCGAAGCTTTCCTGCTCTGGCAGGTATTTTTTTGGGCCTTGGATTGGGTGGCTTTTTTGATGGCATCGTCCTGCATCAAGTGCTGCAATGGCACCATATGTTCACCAGTGCCGGCTACGCCGCCGATAGTGTGGCCAATCTTGAATTCAATACTTTGTGGGATGGGATTTTTCACCTCGGCACTTATCTATTTGTTTTTTCCGGCATAGCTATGTTCTGGCGTGCGACGCGGCGTCCGCACGAGCCTTGGCCGCACAGACTGCTAATTTCGACCCTATTGATGGGATTTGGCATATTCAATCTGGTGGAGGGCTTGGTCGAACATCACTTACTCAAAATCCACCACGTCAACGAAACTGCACCGCCAGCACAATGGCTCTATTGGGATCTGGGCTTTCTGGCGTGGGGTGCTGCAATGCTGATCGGCGGATGGCTGTTGTGGCGACGGACATAAGCTAACTGAAATGGCGCTGAAATATTTGCATGCCTGCGAACGTTTTTAGCAGTGCCGTCTCTGATTTTTTTGACCAGATAGAATCAGTATGAGGCTGTATGGAAACGAAACTGAACGGCATGCAAATTGCGATTTTGGTTACCGATGGGTTTGAGCGAATTGAATCTACGAACCTCGGAAAGCATTGGAAGAACAAGGTGCGACTGTCAAAGTGCTTTCTGCCAAGCTAGGCAAAGTGCAAGGATTTAAGCACGATGCCAAAGCCGATGTTTTTGATGTCGACCTTACTTTTGAAGATGCCGATGAGCTTGATTTTGACGCACTGGTATTACCGGTTGGTGTGACGAATGCCGACCAGATCCGCATGATTCCGGCCACACGTAATTTAGTGCGCTAGCGAAAAATTAGGTTGATTTAATTATTGGTGCTGTGCATGACTAAAGTGCTGTCCACCATATTCGCAGGAGCGCACTTGATCCCACGATGGGATATGCCGCGTGATAGGGGCATGCTTTTTTAGTGATGACGCTCCTGCTTTTTCCCGCCGTCGGCACCGGTCGATTTTTTGCTTTGGTGTGACTTTGATTGTCGTGACTTCCCTGTTTTGGTTTG
>JAZKIX010000191.1:0-9868 GCA_040384645.1 Pseudomonadota bacterium
TCAGGGATTTGCCGTCTTCAACAGTGATGACGCCTTCCTTGCCGACTTTTTCCATCGCTTCAGCGATACGCTCGCCGATCGAGTAGTCCGAGTTGGCCGAGATCGCGCCAACCTGGGCGATTTCCTTGGTGGTGGTGCATGGCTTGGAGATCTTGGCCAGCTCTTCGACGGTGGCAGCAACTGCCTTGTCGATGCCGCGCTTGAGGTCCATCGGGTTCATGCCGGCGGCAACGAACTTCATGCCTTCGCGCACGATGGCCTGGGCCAGCACGGTGGCGGTGGTGGTGCCGTCGCCGGCGTTGTCGCTGGTGCGGGAAGCAACTTCCTTGACCATTTGCGCGCCCATGTTCATGAGCTTGTCTTTGAGTTCGATTTCTTTAGCAACTGACACACCGTCTTTAGTCACTGTCGGGGCGCCATATGAACGCTCCAGCACGACGTTACGACCCTTAGGGCCCAGTGTGACTTTAACTGCATTGGCGAGAATGTTCACGCCTTCAACCATCTTGGCGCGCGCTGCGTCGCCGAAAATTACTTCTTTAGCTGCCATGTTCGTTACTCCTGAATGTGTTCACAAGATGTGCTACTCAATGTGCTTGGGCCAGGCCCGCGCTTTTGAATAACTGAATTATTTTTGAACGACTGCCATGATGTCTTCTTCGCGCATCACCAGCAGCTCGTCACCGTCAACTTTGACAGTTTGGCCAGAGTATTTGCCGAACAAAACGCGATCGCCAACCTTAACTTCAAGCGCGCGTACTTTGCCATCGTCAAGAACCTTGCCTGTGCCAATGGCCAGGACTTCGCCTTGATCCGGCTTTTCAGCAGCGGTTTCAGGGATGATCAGGCCGGACGCAGTTTTTGTTTCTTGGTCAAGACGCTTGACGATAACGCGATCGTGCAATGGGCGAAGGTTCATAAAAACTCCTTTAGTTTCAATAGGTTATTGATTATTGCGGCAATGTCGCTGCAAATCAGACTTCAGCAGGCAGCAGCATTTACATCATTCGCTGCACAAGTAAAGTTGGAAAGCTAGCAAGAGTTGTTAGCACTCTCTGCTAACGAGTGCTAATTATAAGGACGGTCTGGGGGTTTTTCAAGGCATGAGCAAAAAGTAATTTGATGATTGGCAAGTATTGTTTGGGCATACGGTAAGGTTCATGCAGACTAAAGTGCGCCTTCTATTTCGCGCACGGACGTAACGCGGCCGCCATTATCGTTCCAGCCGGTCAATACATTTGCGTTCAAAACCATACACGGCTCAAACGCTTGCTGCATAAATCAAAGAATTGCTGCTACGATAAATAGTGCGGTCTTCAAGGCATGCGTGTTTATTTGCAGTCGCAAAGATCAGTTAGCGCCACTTGATCAGATCAGGGAACGAGTAAAGGAATATCGTGCGATTCAAATCTCAACCGCTACTGCCGACGATTCGCAAAAAGCTTTCGATGTTGGTACTGGCTTGCGCACTACCGGCGGCAGTCGGATTTGCCTTGCTGATCAATCATTTCTATGAACGGGAAAAAAGCCAAATTCAAAGCGACTCGTTGCTCATTGCCCGGACCCTGATTAGTTCAACCGATCAAGAATTAATCGCTGGCATTCGGGTCGCCGCTGCGCTGGCGAGTTCACCTAATCTGGCGAACAATGATCTGAGCGCTTTTTATGTGCAAGCCAAGAACGTCTTGCGCGATGATTCGTCCGCCTTCAATTTTGTCCTTAGCGATCAAAAATCGGTACAACTGCTCAACACCGCGCGTCCTTATGGCGAGCTCATTGCTGACCCTGGCAGCCTTGATCGGGTTCAGAAAGTTTTCAACACTGGTAAGCCAATCATCTCCGATATTTTTATCGGTGGCGCCCTGCGCAGGCCGTTGGTGGCAATACATGTTCCGGTTTTTAATAATGGAAAAGTCATCTATTGTTTATCGAGCGCCTTCTTACCGGAGCGTCTTGGGAAAATTCTTACTGGGCAACGTCTTCCCACTGACCGCATCGTTGCAGTGATCGACACCCAAGGCGTGATTGCAGCGCGCACTCACGACCCGCAAAAATTTGTAGGACAAAAAGCGGCAGCCAGCCTGCTCGCCAAGCTGCAATACGTGAGTGAAGAGACCATCGAGGCCACCACACTGGAAGGCATTCGTGTGTACTCAATGTTCAGCCGTTCTCCATCGACGGGATGGGCCGTCGTGGTTGGCGTCCCCAGAAGTACGGTACTTACCGAATTGCTGTCGTCGCTGGCCTGGATTAGCCTGACGGTACTTATATTGTTCGCCGCAGGATTTTCAGTAGCATGGTTTTTGGGAAACAACATCAGTAATTCAGTCAGTGGGCTCTCTACCTACGCCATCGCATTGGGTTCCGGTGCACCGATGATTGAGCCCCGTTCCTCGTTTCGCGAGGCACAACAGGCCGCCGCCACCTTGAAAAGCGTCGAAACGGAATTGGTAAGCCACCGGCATCATCTGGAAAACTTGATCGCAGAACGAACCGCCCAGTTAAATTTAGCCAACGAGCAAATGGTATCGGCACGCGACACTGCGGAGGCCAGCAACCGCAAGCTTTTAGAATCGCAACAAGAAGCCATCGATAATGAGCTACGTATTCGTACTGTGGTGGAAAGCGTAGGAGAAGGCATCATTACGCTTGATGAACGTGGCCTGATTGCCTCTTTTAACGGTGCGGCGGCGACTATTTTTGGCTATGCGCCTGACGAAATAATTGGATCAAATATCCAACGCCTCATGCCGCCCGACCTGCGCCCGCTTCATCAGGCGGGCATGGCGCGTTACCTTGCCGGCGGCGAACCCACGGTAGTGGGGAAAAAGCGCGTGGAATTGCCTGGACTGCACAAAAACGGCAACACATTCCTACTTGAATTGGCAATTAATGCCATCGAAATCAAGGGCAAACAATTGTTTGTCGGTATCGTGCGCGACATTACGGAGCAAAAGCGATCCGAGCAAGCAGTGCGCGTGGCGATGGAAGAAGCACAGCTTGCCAATAGCGCGAAAAGCGCGTTTGTCGCAAATATGAGTCATGAACTACGGACCCCGATGAATGCGGTATTGGGGATGACGCATTTGATCGGTACCACCAGTCTTTCACCCGAACAACGGCGCTATCTGGAAATGATTCGGACCTCGGGTCAATCGCTACTTGGCATTCTCAACGATATCCTCGATTTTTCTAAAATTGAAGCCGGTAAAGTCGAGCTATCTACAGCGCCGTTCGAACTTCAAGAGGTCTTGCATACCGTAGCGGCGATCATGAGCGTTAATGCCGGTGACAAAGACCTGGAGCTGGCAATTGGGGTTGAACTCGACGTGCCGCATGCGCTCGTGGGTGACGCGACGCGACTACAGCAAGTGCTGGTCAACCTGACAGGCAACGCCATTAAATTTACCCATCGCGGCGAGGTTTCGGTATTGGTGAAATGTGTATCGCGGCAACCGGGTTTCGTCATGCTTCGTTTTATCGTGCGCGACACCGGGATCGGGATCAGCGCGGCCCAACAGAAGCGACTATTTTCGCCCTTCACTCAAGCCGATTCGTCCACCACGCGGCGCTTCGGCGGCTCGGGTCTTGGCTTGACGATATCAAAAGGCTTGGTTGAACGTCTGGGTGGAACAATCGAATTGTGGAGCAAGCCCGACCAAGGCAGCGAATTTAGCTGCACCCTACCGTTTTCGTTGCAAGATTGCGAGGTTAGACGATCTCTGCCAGATAGCCGTTTAAGCGGTTTGCGCTTGCTGGTCGTGGATGACAACGCCACCAGCCGGGCATATTTGCGCATGACAATTCAGGCGTGGAATTGGGAAGTGGACAGTGTAGCGTCGGGCAGCGAAGCACTCGATGCCATTCGCACCCTGCAAGCCAAAGGTGGCGCTTACGATGTGATCATAATTGACCTGCATATGCCAGAGATGGACGGTATCGCAACAATACGAGCGATTCGTGCCCGGCCCAATTCAGAGATACCGATGATCATGATGGCGAGCGCTTTTGAACGAGGTAAATTAGTGGGCGACTCTGCGCCTGAATCGCAACAGGCAATGTTGACCAAACCAGTAACAGCATCGAGTTTGTTCGATATCGTGCATGAATTATTAACACAAAAGAAACAATCACCAAGTGAACAAACACCTGCGCCGCCTACTCTGCAAATCGATGCCCGTTTGCTCCTGGTGGAAGATAACCATTTGAACCAAATTGTCGCCAAAACCTTGCTTGAATTGACAGGTGCCACGGTCGACGTTGTCGAAAATGGCCAGATCGCACTTGATCTATTGCGAGCACGTCCTGGCGACTATGATTTGATCCTCATGGATGTACAAATGCCTGTGATGGATGGCTTTACGGCGACACGTTTGATACGGAGTGAACTGCATTTAAATACCCCTATCATTGCAATGACGGCAGGTGTGTTGGAATCCGAACGTGAGCGCTGTACCGCATCAGGCATGAATGATTTCATCGGCAAGCCGATTGACGTAGACGAGATGATCGACAAAATACGACAACATCTGGCGCCGCAATGATTTCAACACAGGGCATGCGGTATATGATCGAGCGCGTTCCCTTGGACGCATCGGAGAACCGGACGTCGCCGTCGGTACCGCCATATTTATGTGCAGCCAGACATCAAGCTCTGTGACGGTCAAATTTTGCACGTCGGCGGCGACATCATAGCCAGTCGATAATCACTCGAAATAAGCACCCGGCGTACATCGCCCGGCGGAAA
Organism: Pseudomonadota bacterium; assembly: GCA_040384645.1. Taxonomy (GTDB): domain Bacteria; phylum Pseudomonadota; class Gammaproteobacteria; order Burkholderiales; family Burkholderiaceae_D; genus JAZKIX01. The sequence goes on from JAZKIX010000191.1 coordinate 4,748, forward strand.
ACCGACTGCACATGATTGGATATCGAACACATCATCTTGCTGCAAACACGCTATCGGTCACCCTTCCCATTTAGCCATTTATAAAGATCAAGCAATGAACGCCATCGACAACAGCAACGCAGTTTCGAAAATCGGATTCTGGATCAATAACCAGCACGTTTTATTGGATGGTATGCGCCACGGCGAGATCACTAACCCGGCATCGGGAAAAGTGATCCGGCATGTCACATTCGCCAATCAAGACAGCGTTCATAATGCAGTGCAAGCCGCGCAAGCGGCTTTTCCCGCCTGGCGTGCCACACCGCCACTGCGGCGGGCTCGCATCATGATGGAATTTTTGCATCTGTTGCGCAAACACGAAAAAGAGCTGGCGGCACTAGCCAGCGAAGAGCATGGTAAAACCTTGCCCGATGCGTTAGGCTCGGTTCGGCGCGGGATCGAAGTGGTCGAATTTGCCTGCGGCATCCCGCACTTGATCAAGGGCGAACATTCACGCAACGTCGGCACTGATGTCGATTGTCACTCGGTGCGCGATGCACTCGGCGTCTGCGTCGGCATCACGCCATTTAACTTCCCTGTCATGGTGCCGATGTGGATGTTTCCGATGTCGATCGCATGCGGCAATACCTTCGTTTTGAAGCCATCTGAAAAAGTGCCCTCCTGTTCGATGCGCATCGCGGAATTGCTCAAAGAAGCTGGCTTGCCAGACGGAGTGTTTAACGTCATCCATGGCGACAAGGAAACTGTCGACGCACTGGTAACCCATCCGCAAGTAAAAGCAGTATCGTTCGTGGGCTCTACACCGATTGCCCAATATATTTACGAAACCGGGACAAAACATGGCAAGCGTGTCCAGGCTTTAGGTGGCGCAAAAAATCATGCTGTCGTCATGCCCGATGCAGATCTGGATCTCACCGTGGATGCCCTGGTCGGCGCCGCATACGGTTCGGCTGGCGAGCGTTGCATGGCGATCTCAGTAGTGGTTGCAGTGGGCAAGATAGCCGATGCCTTGGTAGACAAAATCAAGGAAAAGGCTGAGAACATTCAAATCGGCCCCGGCGACCGCAGCGGGGTCGAGATGGGGCCGCTAGTGAGCCGCGTGCATCGCGACAAAGTCAGCAGTTTTATCGACCAAGGCGAAGCTGACGGCGCCCAATTGATTCTCGATGGCCGCAACAAAGTGGTGTCCGGTTATGAAAATGGTTTCTATCTTGGCGTGAGTTTGTTTGATCATGTCACATCGGCCATGCGTCTCTACCGTGAAGAAATTTTTGGGCCCGTGCTGTCCATCGTGCGCGTCGATACGCTTGATCAAGCCGTCGCACTCATCAACGCATGCCCCTACGCCAACGGCACTGCCCTATTTACCGAATCCGGCGGTGCCGCCCGCAAATTCGAGAGTGAAATCGAAGTCGGCATGGTGGGCATCAACGTCCCAATTCCAGTGCCGATGGCATTTTTTTCTTTCGGAGGGTGGAAGGCATCGCTGTTTGGCGACCATTCAGTGCATGGTATGGATGGCGTGCGCTTTTATACGCGGCCGAAGGTGATCACCACGCGCTGGACTTCAAGCGAACCGGGGCTAGCCTTGAATATGCCCACGCTGGGTTAAAGGATGCGATCCATCGAAAAACACAGTGAGAATGCCAGATAGCTCTCTCACTGGCATCCAGATCGCATCCACCGTGGCCACTGAAGTCGCGTATCAGATTATTGTCAGCTCATTGCATCAATGCATGAACTGCATTGCGCACGAGCCCAGTCAAGGCTGGTGCCGTAGCGAGTAAGTTATTAAAAATAATCCCTGCATCACATTGCGTTAGGCAGGGATTTAAAAGTAAATGGTTCGATTAAACCAGATTGATTGCCACATCGATATTGCCGCGTGTCGCATTCGAATACGGACAAACTTCATGTGCTTTCGCCACCAACGCTTGTGCTGCATCTTGCTCCAGTCCGGGCAATGCGACTTGCAAAGTGACCGCCAAGCCGAAACCGCCTTTATCGTTCGGGCCAATCCCGACCACGCCGGTCACTTGGGCGTCGGCGGGCAGACTAATTTTTTGCTGGGCGCTGACAAACTTCATCGCCGACAAGAAACAGGCTGAATAACCCGCTGCGAATAATTGTTCCGGATTAGTGCCATCGCCGCCGGCCCCGCCCAGTTCCTTTGGCGTGGACAGTTTGACGTCAAGCTTCTGGTCGCTACTGACGGCGCGACCATCGCGACCACCGTTGGCTGTGGCTTGAGCTGTATATAAAATTTGCATGTCATTCTCCAATTGAGTATTTAAAGGCTGCCACCCGGCTGCCGGAACCCACAATATACGCCAATTTTAAATTGCACGCAATTAAATTGCGTACAATTTAATTTATCGTAAAAATGCTGATTTCAAACCACACTCCAACCAGCCGGATGCGGCCGGCAAGCGCTGTCAGCCATTGCTACATTGCTCGACCGCCAACATCAACTCATCGCGAATGGTCGATAAGGACGCATGCAGTTTTTGCACCGTTGCCAGCGGTTGGCCACTGCTACACAAGACTTGCGCCGGAATTTCTTCCGCCTTGCGCTTGAGTACGCATCCGGCCTTGGTCAAGGTAATGCGCACCTGACGCTGGTCGATCTCGTCGCGAATCCGTTCGATCATTCCAGAAGATTCGAGCCGTTTTAGCAAAGGTGTCAAAGTGCCGGAATCAAGAAACAGGCGCTCACCAATCTCCTTGACCAAAATATCGTCCTGTTCCCACAAGACCAACATTACAAGATATTGCGGATAAGTCAGGCCGAGTCGGTCCAACATTGGCTTATACACCTTGGTCATTGCGTGCGAGGCGGAATACAAGGCAAAGCAAAGCTGATTTTCTAGCGCCAGGATGTTTGCCTTGGGCGATGCCGCATACTGGGCTGTTTTCAATACCGGAGATTTCGCCATCTTGTTTCCTTGATTTATTGATTCTTTACTACCGGCAGCAATCTTTGCCAAAGCCGGCAAATCGCACATTATGCGCGAGAATATTATGTTTAATACAACTCTTCCCGAGCGCTGCAGTGGACGCGCATGGGATAATAAAAAATCGATTGAATCCGGCAGCGTCTAGCAGCGGTAGCGCCCCTCTCCACTTATCTTCATGCCTCATGCCTCATGCCAATTTTAACCAGACTGCGTAGTACTTGTTTTTTATTTCTCGTCTTTTGTGCAGGTACCAGTGTCGCCGCGCAAGCGCTGCCTGCCAGCGTGCGCGCCGCGTTGCAGCAAGCCGGCATCCCGGCCGGTGCAGTGGCGACTTATGTGCAAGAGATCGGCAGTAAAAAAACGCTGATCGCCAGCAATGCCAACGACAGTTTCAATCCTGCCTCCACGATGAAATTGCTCACCACCGATGCTGCGCTGGAACTGTTGGGGCCGACCTACACCTGGAAAACGCAAGCCTACAGCGTCGCACCGCAAGTGGGCGATGTGTTGCAAGGCAACTTGATCATCAAAGGCAATGGCGACCCGAAGCTGGTGCTGGAAAATTTCTGGCTATTTCTGCGACAACTCAGGGCTCGTGGCATCCGTGAAATTCGCGGCAATCTGGTGCTTGACCGTAGCGCCTTCGAGCTGGAAACCTTCGATGCCGAGAAATTCGACGGCGATCCGCTCAAACCTTACAACGCCGGACCGGATGCACTCTTGCTGAACTATAACGCGGTCGGTTTCCGCTTCATACCAGACGAAGCCAATGGCGTCATCAACGTTAGCGTCGATCCACCCTTGGCCGGCTATACGATCCACGCACCCAAACTGGGGAGTGGCAGCTGTGACGATTGGCAAAATAAATTGCAGGCCAGCGTCGGCGCCGACAATACCAAGTTCGACGGTAGTTTTGCCGCATCTTGCGGTGAAAAAATCTGGTTCCTGCACCCGACTCAGTTATCGCAGAGCCAGTATTTCGCAGCCGTGTTTCGCCAATTGTGGCGCGACATGGGCGGCAGTTTTAAAGGTGAAGTAGTGAGCGGCATCACGCCAGCCGACGCCCGTTTGCTAGCTGAATGGCAGTCGCCGAGCCTGCCGGAAGTCATTCGCGACATCAATAAATTCAGCAATAACGTGATGGCGCGCCAGCTCTTGCTGACTTTGGCCATCGACAGCAGCAAGCGTCCCGCCACGCCGCAGCGCGGTGCGCTGGCAGTCAAAGCCTGGCTCGCCAGCAAGAATATCGACGCGCCGGAACTGGTGATCGAAAATGGCTCCGGCCTGTCGCGCATTGAGCGCGTGTCGGCCAGCACAATGGGGCGCATGCTGGTGGCAGCCTTCCGTTCGCCGACCATGTCCGAATTTATTTCCTCGATGCCGTTAGTCGGTTACGACGGCACCATGCGGCGGCGACTGACAACCAGCGCCGTCGCAGGCAACGCCCATATCAAAACCGGCAGCCTGAACGATGTCCGTGCGCTGGCCGGTTACGTTACCAGCGCATCAGGCAAAAATTACGCCGTGGTGTCGATGATCAATCATGCCAATGCCAGCCGTGGTCAAGAAGCGCAAGATGCGTTGCTGCAATGGGTTTATGAACAGAGATGAAGGCGGAGAGGACAGTTAAAGCCGACACGTTTAACTTGCTCACGACCGGTTTTGCGATGACTTTTAATTAAAATATACTCCTCCCTGTATTATATTTACATCAATGAAACCGAGCGGGTAAGGCATGGTTTGTGCCTATACCCCCCTAATTTACCTGCACAAGAAAAGCTGTTCTCAATAGAAAATAATCGTTCATGACGCAGGCATTAGAAGAAATCCAAGATCGTTTCCAAGGCCCGCCCTCGCTGGCGCTGCTGGACATGGCAACCCGTCCCGCAGTTGACGCGCAACTGCAGCCCAACATGACGCCAAATATGATCGAGCCGGCGCTAGCGGAAGAACTGCGCTTTAGTTTTACCGGTACCGGCGCTGAATATTTTCGCATCTGGGTAGTCAATTTGTTATTGACGATCTTGAGTCTGGGCGTGTATTCAGCTTGGGCCAAGGTGCGGCGCCTGCAATATTTTTATCGCAATACCCGCGTGGCCGATGCCAGCTTCGACTATCACGGCAATCCAAAAGCGATATTAAAAGGCCGCCTGCTGGCCCTGAC
>JAZKIX010000192.1:0-2347 GCA_040384645.1 Pseudomonadota bacterium
GGGTGGTGCGGCGCTCATCGAGCCCGGCGCTACACGCCGATGCAGCGCAAGCGCAGTTGGTCGCTTCCGGCGAAACAGTGAGCCGGATCGGGTCGATCCGCGCCCGCGTTGGCGCTGAAGCGCAGACGATTGTGGTGTGATTTTGGGGTTTTGGCCTTTAAATATACTGGCGGATGTATATTTTAAGACGATTTAAATACGTGCGGAGGAGGGGTATATTTGCTTATACCCCCTTTTTTTTGCCTAATTAAAAGTGCGAGGTTGTCTGGACTCGTGCCGGTTTATCTGGATTTTCTACTAGCATCTCTTTCAACGTCGTCCAATTGCATCAGTAGCGACACTCGTTCATTTTTGGCGATATCTTTCCAGTCCCTTTCAGTTAGCGCACCTTCAATCGCCCATAGCAAATTCAAACCAGGCTTACAGCCGGCTTTTTTTACGTCAGCATAGGCTGCTATTGATCCCATGCGGAAGAGTTGTTCCACAGAGTCGATTCCGGCAGCTTCCAACATCTGCCAAGACTTCGGGCCCAAGTTTCGTAGGCGAGTTCGATCAATGTTTTCCATGTCGCAATATTGAGATTGAATGCGGCATAATAAGTCATATCAAATCCAGCACAAAATGTCATAACCCCCTTCCGCAATCTCCCTATCATGTCTCCATCAAACAGGAGATCTGATGAATTACCTCGATCAAATTCAACGCGGTGTCGACTATATCGAAGCCCATCTGGGGCAAACGATCTCGATCAATGCAGTGGCGCGGGCGGCGGCGATGAGCCAGTGGCATTTTCAGCGCATGTTCAAGGGGCTGACCGGCGATACGGTGAAGGATTACATTCGTTCGCGCCGGTTTGGGCGGGCGCTCGATGCCTTGCTCGAAACCGACGAGCGCATCATCGACATCGCCTTGCAAGCCGATTTCGACAGTCAGGAAAGTTTTACCCGCGCCTTCAAAGCCGCCTTCGAGATCACGCCGGCGCAATACCGCAAAGTTGGTAAACGTCATCCCTCGCTCAAGAAGCTGCGGATCGACAAAGACTATCTGGAACATATCAATACCGGCCTGAATACTGTGCCGGAAATTTTTGAGCAACAGCAGATGCATCTGGTCGGCATGCGTACCAGTTTTTTTGGCACCGACTCCGAGAAAAATAATCTGGCTGAAAAATTGCCGCCGTTATGGCAGCAATTCCTGACGCGTTTGCCTGAGATACCGCACAGCGTCGGTGGCATGTGTTACGGCATCGTGCGGCAATTGCATGAGAACGACGACGAGCTGGAATACTTTTGCGCGATTGAAGTTTCCAAACCGAGCGCCATACCTGAAGGCATGCAAGCGCTCATCAATCCAGCCTGCACTTACGCCAAATTTACGCATAAAGGCGACGTGAAATTGATCGATGACACGGTTAATTTTATTTACTCGACCTGGTTGCCACGCAGCGGCAGGCGACGGGCCAACGCCGCTGATCTGGAATTTTACGGGCGCGAGTACGACCCAAGTTCCAATGCGTCGGTCATGCATTACGCGATCCCACTCGACCCAATCGCAGCCATTGAAGCCGTCAATTTGATCAACCCACCACAGGAGCAGCAAGCATGAATACCGATTTCAAAGACACTTGGAACAAATACACCTCTACCTGGAAGATGAGCGACAAGGCCGAGCGGCTGGCGGCGTTTTCTGAAGTGCTAACCACTGGTGCGGTCTACACCGACCCGCTGGCGCAAGCGAAATCGTGGGACGAGTTGATTGACTATATGGACAACTTTCACCAGCAAATTCCGGGCGGGCATTTCGTCACCACTTACTTTTTGGCGCACCATCAAAAAAGCATCGCCAAGTGGGATATGAAAACGCAGGAGGGCGTCACCATCGGCAATGGCATCAGTTATGGCGAGTATGACGATCAAGGCAAATTGGTCAGCATGAATGGATTTTTTGAAAATCCTGCGTGAAAATTGATGATTTTGTCGATTTAATACTATGGGGTGTATTAAATTAGAGGCAATTAAATCCTGCGGGAGAGGGGGTATTTTTGACTATACCCCATTATTTCTATGGATCTATGTGATTTCGAGTGGGTAGATATTTTCGTTCGATTTTAAATTACCGTCATTCCCGCGCAGGCGGGAATCCATAGCACGGTGACAAACGCCGCTGTGTCTCTTTGCCTGATCGTAGGTACTTGGTGTTTCTTTGGTGGGGCGTCTCTTTTTTGCAGATGCATTTCGGAAAAGTAGCGAGTAAGGCAATACTGGCGCGGCGGGAAAAGTTCAGTCATGCAGGCGGTTTAAAAAGCGTTCAGCAGACAAACCCGAACCTGTGCGGCTGGTTCATGAAT
>JAZKIX010000193.1:0-3573 GCA_040384645.1 Pseudomonadota bacterium
GATGCCCGGTACGAAGCAATGGCGAAACTGGCCGGCAGCAGCGCGTCTTGCACCGGCACCGAGGTAAACGCCGGATCGTCTTGCGTCTGCAAGAAATCGGTCTGGGTGAATTTTTCCAGCCGGCTTAAGAAGTCATCCAGCTCGGCCAGCATCGGCGTGTCGTCGGCTTGCGAAACCGGCGCATCTTCGCCTTGCGGCAAACCGGCATTGATTGCACTCGGGGCGCGGTCGCCCAGCAATTCGGTCTCAGCGACATCGATCATTTCGGCCGGGGTGATGAAGAGCGGCGTTACCGGCTGGTCGATGGCGCCAATCGCCAGCGAGGCCAGGTCGTCGTGCAATAGCATCCAGCGCTTGATGTCGGTGGTCGAGAGGCCCGATTGACCCAGATGGACGCGCTGCCGTTCCAGTTGGTTCAGCGCGCGCGAAAACATGCCCTGCATATTGAGCAGCGTACTTTGCGCCCGGCCAATCGCTTGCGCGGCGCGATGCGTGGCAGCGTCGGCAGCGGCATCCGAGGTAATGGCGTGGATCACTTCGGAGCCTTTTTCAACCCAGTCACAGGCGGTATTCCACTTGGCTTGCGCGCTGCGCAGGCGGAATTCCGAACCGGATGCAATCGCGTCGCGGAATTCTTCCGTCAACTCGACCAGCCGTCCCAGCAAATGCTGCAATTGCTCGACCGAGACGCCACCAACCGCTTGCGCGCCGGCCACTTGCGACAGCAAGAAACCCATTTCGGCTTCATCTTCGCTTTGGCCCAGTTGCAGCAAGCTATCGATGGCCGACAAGACATTGCGCGCCATGGGCGTGACGCGATACACGCCTTGCGCAGCATCCCACGCCAGCAGATTGTGCGAGCGCAGGCGCGATAGCACTGTTTCCAGACTATCGGGCAGCAAATACGCCAGCTTGAGGTTGATGTCGGCGCGGCTGAAGGTAGAGGTAGTGGCATCGGCCGCCAGTTCGCGCAAGACCAGCATGCGTACCAGCACGCCGTCAAAGCCGCCGTGGAACAGCGCGGTGAAACCTTGCAGCAGCGGCTGCGCCCGCTTCAGGTGAAAAACTTGCTCGATTTCGTCCGGTGCGATATTCGGGTGAAAATGTGATTGCAATGAATCGGTTGAATCTGCTTCAATCTGGATTGGTTCAATAGTCATGTTTGTAATGCAATGTGCTTTCGTGCTGCTGGTGTTATCGGTACCGCCTGCGGTTTGGTCACGCGAGGCACTAAAATTGGGTAAAAACGCTGTAAATATACTAGGTGGTGTATTTTTAAAGGCGCAATGAAAACCTGCGGGTGAGGGGGTGTTTTCAATGATACCCCCTCATAATTCTGTATTCAAAGCAGTGCTGTTAATTGTTTTGGTAGGGTGTGCGAGGCCGCCAAGGCCGTGCGCACCAACCGCGATCATAGCCAACGTCTCATATTCCTTGTATTCAAGGTCGCTCAATGTGGTGCCGGGTAGAATGTGCGGAAGGTTCGAACGCGCCGCGCAGTCTACCTCTACACCTTTCCTCATCCTGCATTTTTGGAGCGTCACCCATGATTTCAAAACTGTATCTGCAACAACTCGCCCGCTATAACCAATGGGTCAACCGCAAGCTATTCGCCGCCTGCGCCACCTTGAGCGATGCCCAGCGCAAGACGGATCAGGGCGCATTCTTCAAATCGATCCACGGCACCCTCAATCACCTGTTATGGGGCGACCAGATCTGGATGCACCGCCTGATCGGCTCGCCAAAACCGCATGCAGGCACTATTCCAGAGTCGGTCGCGCAGTTTGACGACTTTTTAGCGCTTGAGCAAGAGCGCGAGCGATTTGATGCCGTGATCGTGGCTTGGGCTGACCAAGTCGAACCGGCCTGGTTCGATGGTGAATTGACATGGTATAGCGGTGCCGCGGGCCGTGAGCTGACGCAGAAATATTGGCTTTTGGCGGTTCATATGTTCAACCACCAAACACATCATCGCGGGCAGCTGAGTACGCTGTTGATGCAAAACGGCGTCAATCCTGGCGATCTGGATTTGCTTTTTTTGCCGTCCTTGTGGGATGGGAGTGTGGCGGTTTGAGTTTGTAACGTCGTATTGCCATTTGATACGCACGATTTGCAAAAAATCATTATTTGTCCACGAACGACACGAAAGGCACGAAAAAGTCGAGCACGAAAAAGTCGAAATAGATCTAATGCAGCCTGGTTAATCTTTTCGAGCGCAAGTACATCTTCTTTTACTTTCGTGTCTTTCGTGGACAAAAATACTTCCCATTTAGACGTTCGTAACGGTATTCAATGGCCTTGCTTGCCGGTTGCTAAACAAAAATGACAGTGTTTAGCAACCGGTGTCACAAAGTGAAATACGCGTTAAATCTCTAGATTGTCGATCAGCCGCGTCACCCCTAGCTTGGCAGCAGTCAACACCACCAGCGGCGTATTTTGCGCCAGATCATCCGGCGTCGGCGCTTGCAAATCACCGCGTTTGCGCACTGAAATGTAGTCCGGTTTCCAGCCGCGTCCCGCCAGATCGGCCATCGCTTGCTGTTCTAGCTCTGCAATATTGTGCGCGCCGCCACGAACCTGGTTCGCTACCGCATTCAAGGTTTGATACAGCGCCGGTGCTTCGGCTCGTTCGTCTGCAGACAGATACATATTGCGCGACGACAGCGCCAGCCCGTCGTCGGCGCGGTAGGTTTCGGCGGCGACGATTTCGGTTGGCAGGGCGAATTGTTTGCTCATATTGCGCACGATCATCAGCTGTTGATAATCCTTCTTGCCGAAGACGGCGACGCGCGGTTGTACGCAGGAAAATAGCTTGAGTACCACGGTGGTGACGCCGGTAAAAAAGCCGGGGCGGAACTCGCCTTCCAATGTATTGCCAAGGTCGTCGGGCGGTTTGACGCGGTATTCTTGCGGCTCGGGATACAGGTCTTTTTCGGTCGGGGCGAACAGGACGTAGACGCCTTCTTTCTCCAATTTTTCGACATCGGCTTGAAAGGTGCGCGGGTATTTGTCAAAGTCTTCATTCGGCCCGAATTGCAGGCGATTAACGAAAATCGATGCCACCACCGGATCACCGTGGCGGCGCGCCAGACGCATCAGCGATAGATGGCCTTCGTGCAAATTGCCCATGGTAGGCACGAACGCGGTGCGCAATTGGCCGCGCAATTGGTCGCGCAATTCATCGATGCAAGAAATAATTTTCATGGAGTCTCAGTGCAAGTGGTGATTTAAATCAGTGATGGAGCTCGGCGATTTGTTGCGCAGATCAAGCTGGCGAATAAGCCAGCCGGACGTAGATGGGGGCGAAGGCTTCGGCCTGGGTGATTTCGATCAGGGTTTCTTTGGCTAATTCGAGCAAGGCGACAAAGTTGACCACCAGTACCGGCACGCCACGCGTGATGTCGAACAAGTCGCAAAACTCGACAAATTTGGCCGATTGCAACTGCCGCAGAATGCTCGACATATGCTCGCGCACGGACAATTCTTCACGGCTGATTTTGTGATGCGCGATCAGGGTGGCGCGCTTCAAGATATCAGCCCAGGCGCCCTGGATGTCGGCGATATTGACTTCGG
>JAZKIX010000194.1:0-29956 GCA_040384645.1 Pseudomonadota bacterium
CCAGCGGCTCGTTTCAATCGGAAGGCATGATTGTTGCGCCCTGTTCGATGAAGACGCTGGCCTCGGTCGCGCATGGCTTGTCTGACAACCTGATTGCCCGCGCTGCCGATGTAGTTTTGAAAGAAAGGCGCCGCCTGACTTTGATGGTGCGCGAAACGCCATTTAATCTGGCGCATTTGCGCAATATGACGGCTGTGACCGAAATGGGCGGCATCATATTCCCGCCGCTACCCGGCTTTTATCACCATCCGCAAAGCATTGCCGAGATGGTCGATCACACTCTGGGCCGGGTGCTTGATCTGTATGCGATTCCAAATACGCTGACACCGCGCTGGGCGGGCATCAGCGCGTAATCAATGACGCGCAATGGCGCATCAATGATTACGCCAGTTGATCATTTGACCGTGTCGTAACCAAGGTCAAGTCCGGACGCTGCGCGCAGCTCTTTCGCCTCTTCCACTTTACGACGCAGGTTGATGCGGTCACGCATGACTTGTTTATGCCGCTCTGCAGTCATGGGCGGTATGGTGGTCAGTTCTTTCAACTGTGCCGTGTTGCTATAGTTATTCTTGATGAAGTGAACAAGGCGGCTCAAGTTATTGTCTCCGGTTTAAATGTCAAAAACAGTGTCACAGTATGCTACCAGTTTCGAATTAGCAATATACCGTCGGTCTAAAACCAGCTCATTTTGCGCTAGATTTGTGTTGGCTCCGTGACAAAGCACAAACATAACGCCAAAAACGATGAGGTAAAACCATCGGCACCTACTCCATTGAGATTGCGCTACCATCCTACCGCGTCCAAATAGCGTTTGATAGCGGGACGCGATTTTGCATTTGCGTCCCCAGTTGAACCCTACCTATTTGTATAAGCAAGTTTCGTGCAGGAAAAAATCAGACGGGTTGCCATTTAAACGATACGCAATTTCCCCGCTTTTGATGTAGCGCACAATATTTTATCGATGTACTATTTTTGAGGCCTTCCTCCGGGCTCAATTGACCCAACGCACAAAGGATATTCATGATCGACAACCTACCCCAACTGCTGGCCGAAATGACTCTTGAAGAAAAAGCCGGTCTATGTTCTGGGCTCAATTTCTGGGAAACCAAGGCGATTGACCGGCTCGGGATTCCATCGATCATGCTGACCGATGGCCCGCACGGCTTGCGCAAGCAACGTGCCAATAGCGCTGAACTGGGCCTGTTCGATAGCGTGCCGGCAACCTGTTTCCCTAGCGCAGTCGGTTTGGCGGCCTCATGGAATACCGAGCTGTTGCAGTCGGTCGGCGCTGCCCTAGGACTAGAGTGTCAGGTCGAATCGGTCGGTGTCTTGTTGGGGCCAGGCGCCAATATAAAACGCTCACCCCTGTGCGGACGCAATTTTGAGTACTTTTCAGAAGATCCCTACCTGTCGTCGCACCTGGCAGCCGCGCATATCCAAGGCGTGCAAAGCCAGGGTATCGGCGCTTCGCTCAAACATTTTGCGGTCAACAATCAAGAGCAACGCCGCCTGACCATCGATGCCGTGGTCGACCAGCGCACCCTGCATGAAATTTATCTAGCCAGCTTCGAATACGCGGTAAAAGCCGCCCAGCCATGGACCGTGATGTGCGCCTATAACAAGGTCAATGGCGAATACGCATCGGAGCACGCTTACCTGCTCAACGACGTCTTAAAGACTGCCTGGGGTCATGAGGGCTTGGTGGTATCCGACTGGGGCGCAGTCAACGAACGCGTCACCGGCCTGGCACATGGCTTGGAATTGGAAATGCCGGGTTCCGGCGGCGTCACCGACAAGCTGATCGTGGCAGCCGTCAACAATGGCGGCCTGGCGCTGGGAGCGCTCGATGCAGCCGTGTTGCGTATATTGAAGCTGACCCAGAAAGTGCTGCAAAATCGCCAGCCCGATGCTGTTTTCGACGCACCCGCACACCATGCGCTGGCGCGCAAAGTGGCTACCGAATGCATGGTTTTGCTAAAAAACGAAAGCCAATTACTGCCGCTGGCGAAAAGCGCAAAGCTGGCGGTAATCGGCGAATTGGCAACCTCGATGCGCTATCAAGGCGGCGGCAGTTCACGCGTGGTGCCGACCCAGTTGGATGAAACCTTGACGGAAATCGGCGCCAAGCTGCAAGGCGGCAAGGTCGATTATGCACGCGGCTACGATCTGGCCAGCGATCAGGCCGATGCCGCGCTGGTAGCGCAAGCGCTGGCTGCTGCCCAATCGGCTGAAGTGGCAATCCTCTTCATCGGACTGCCGGATCGGTATGAATCGGAAGGCTACGACCGCACTCATTTGCGGATTCCAGACAATCAACGTCAATTGATCGACGCCATCGCCGCGGTACAGCCAAAACTGGTCGTGGTATTGAATAATGGTTCGCCTATCGAGATGCCTTGGGCGGCCCACGCAGGCGCGATTCTGGAAGCTTATCTGGGCGGCCAGGCCCAGGGCGGCGCGATTGCCGATCTACTGTTTGGTGATCGCAATCCGTCCGGCAAACTGGCCGAAACTTTCCCCCTTAGATTGGAAGATACGCCGGCTTTCCTCAACTTCCCCGGCGAGCAAGATACGGTCGAATATCGCGAAGGCATGTGTATCGGCTACCGTTACTACGAGGCAGTCAAGCGACCCATCTTGTTTCCCTTTGGGCATGGCTTAAGTTACACCAAATTTGAGTATGGTTCGCTGAACTTATCCGCAACGAATATTCATGAAAACGACAGCTTGAATGTCAACCTGACCATTGCCAACACCGGTACGCAGCATGGACAAGAAGTCGTGCAGTTGTACGTAGCTGACTTGGTTCATAGCCTGAGCCGGCCGCAGAAGGAATTGAAAGCCTTCGCCAAAGTCAGTCTGGCACCGGGCGAAAGCAAGACCGTCAGCTTCGCCCTCGACCGACGCGCTTTTGCTTTTTACCATCCCACATTAGCCGACTGGGTAGTAGAAAGCGGCAAGTTCGACATCGTGGTTGGCGCATCGTCGCAAGATATTCGTCAGCAAGCCAGTGTCGAGGTGCAATCCGATTGGCAAGCTATTTCGCACTACCACCGCAATACCGCCGTCGGCACACTATTGGCACGCCCAGAAACAGCGGCACTCTTGCATAACTGGTTAGCCGAAGTGCCACCCGAAGCCAACTTTCTGACCATCATGCAAAGCATGGGGTCGGACATGCTGGAAGCGATGGCCCAGGAATTCCCATTGCGCGCCCTGGTCTTGTTCAGCCGCGGCCACATTGACTTTGCTAGGCTCGATGCTCTGCTGGAACAACTGCGTAAAGTTTGATAGCGACCGTTCGCTAACAGCACTGAGAATTAAACCGCGCCATGTAGGCGCGGTTTAATGATTTTGGCTTGTATTGGGCGAAATATACTATAGCCAGTATATTATTTTGCGCAATGAATACGTGCGGCAAAGGCACTATTATTGCATATACTCCCTGCATTCTACGAACGCAAGAAAACTCATGAATGGGCACGAGCAAATGAAATGACATCGGCTTTTGAAACCGTCTTGCCATGAAAAAAGGGTTAGTGCCAATTGGCGCTAACCCTTTTTATTTTTGGTGCGGCTACCGGAATCAAAACATCACCGCTAACCCGCATGGATATTACGTTTCAGTTTTTTCAATTATAGAAATACCGTCACTAATACCGTCAAAAAAATTTGCAGCCCTATTTTTTGGCCTGCATCTAACCCCCAGGGGGTAGTTTTTGTATTGCACAAAAATGAAGGTAAGCATACGGTTTCCGGCGTGGCAACTTTAGACTTTTTACCCGCCCCCACCGGTTCAATGACATAACTTAACTTAACTAATTGCGTGGCCGACCACTAATTTTCTGACGGGCTCTGAATTACCCTTGTCCGGCTATATCGCTGGAAGTACCTTGATGGGGGGGATGGGTCGCCATGCCCTAGTGATGACTCGTCGATATACCCCCATCTGATTTTCCCCGCTGGTGCAAAGAGATGTACACAGTCGGTCTTGCACCGAAGGGCTCGAAGGATTTTACCCACCCTACCGGCACGGGCTGCATGTTTCCAGAAGGCAGCGGCAGAGCCAAAGCCACGGCAACAGCACAACCACTGCAACAGCGACAGACGCTGACAACGGGCACCACAACCCGCGCAAATAGGCCATTATCAAACACAACGACATGCGCAAATGCACATGAACATCCAAACCGCCTCTTTTTTTCCCGGGACAACGGGTACAGATTGTTAAATCAGGCTGTAAGCCACGCCAGCATTAGGCCTCATATGCCGGTAAGTCGTGAAAAAGTGTGCCGGAACTGCTGAAAATCCCCCGGGACAGCCGGGACAAATGGCAACTATTCGATCATTAAATTGTTAAATCGTTGGTGGCATTGGCTTTGCGGCCAGTTGTTTAAATTCAACATTGTTAAATCTACCTAAAAATCCCGCATTGCGGAATATCACAGCAAAAAATCAGGTATTACGCCTGCTTTTAGTTGGTTATCTGGTAATAAATAAGGCGAAATGCAGCGCGAAAACAGTTTATGCCGCGCCGCCCAGCCCCGGCAGCGGCCACGTTTGCGCCTTGCTCTTGGTGTTTTATGTTGATGATTGAAGACTTGAATGCGGCGGTGATAGCGAATAGGCGTCAAGAGCGATCACTGTGCGCCGCAGCTATCAATGCGACTGCATACCGGATCATTTATCAGGCCAGTGGCGGCAAGCCACAGCGACAACCCATTACCATTGAAGGACGGGGAGAACAGGCACGGCACCGGCAACAGATCGCATCTCAGATATCGGTGAATTCTGATGGCTTGAATTCAAGCCGCCAGATTGTGCCGGTGTGAAGGGTTATGTGCGGAGAATGAACGAATGGACCGACAAGCTTATCGAGATGAGATAAGTTCCCACATCGCCAGAAACGGATTGAAAAACTAGCTGGGTAGCCCGATTTCTGAATGCGAAACTACTCTATTTCATCAGCTTATTGTCCGAACAGAACTTTTGCCAGGTAATCGCAATGGATGCTATTGCATTGACTAAATCGGCATGCTCTTGCAATTTCTCTTCCGAAACGGCATTTGGAATAAAGTCCTTGTTTTCAGCGCGGAATTTATTGTATTCCAGTTGAGCCAAATCGTTTTTCTCCGAAAATTCCTTGATTTTGTCCCAATACTCTTTTTGATTCATCATGCTCTCTCCTGGTTGGGTTAGAGAACCATCATATCTCGCCACTCGCGCAGATACCAAGGCTTTCGTGCTGGTGCGCCAATCTTCGCCTCGATCACCCAAGAGGCAGTCGGCAGACGTTACCCGTTAGTCGTTCGGCTTGGATTAAAGGAAAAAAGGAAAACTAATTTTACGTTCTCAAAAAAGGAGGCATGAATAAGCGTTCCCGACAAGCGTTCAGCAACTTGTTATTAGAAAAAGTCAGTACCACAAGACAGTTCTTGCACCACCTTACGCTTCCACCCCAATGATTCCCGGCTTGAAACGGTAGCAACGGACATGCCCCAGCCCCGGCAAACGCTCCTTGCGGGTCGCACTGGCCTTGTCACCCTTCCCCTCGATGGTCAATAAGTCATATTTGATTAAAAGCTGTGTAACGGTCTTCGGATTAAAACCCTTGCATATCTCACTTTTAAAAACTTCGGGCAAAACAAAATATTCTGTTTCGCTTTCTTCCGCATCGGTTGGATGCACCCGGTCGCCAAACTCCTTGTGATGATCGGCGTTTGAATTAATCGCAGTCCCGCCACTGGTCAGCATGCGCTTGAATCCGGCACGGTTGATGGTGTTCGGCTTATGGTCGTCCATCGCCCTGTGCCACCAGACAAAGCGGGCTTCGCCATGTGCCTGAAAGAAGCCGCTCACTTGGCGCAGAATCGACGTATGTTCAACATTGCCAGCACCGCCCCGACCTTCCAGCCAGGCATTGAAGCAGGTATGTGCGGCGGCTTTGGCTTCGCCGCCATCCCAGCCAGTAATGCCCGCATGTGTTGCCAGTTCACCTGCCACACCGACCAAGGCGAATCGCGCCGCTACCCGGGCAACTTGGCCGTGTGAATCCATCGGGCACATCGTCCGCGCTAATTCTCCGATTTCCTTCACCAGCCAAGCAGACATTTTCGCCGCGTGCTGTACCGCATACTCAATAAACGCCATGCCAGCCACGCCGTAATACTGGTGCGCCATGTTCGCCAAGTGGTCAGACAATGCCGCACCATTGGCGAAGTCATGCAGAGTTTCATACACGCCAAAGCCTTTGCCCGCATCGGCGGCAATATGCGCCATCCGCACATCGTGGCCAGCTTTCGTGCCTTTACCGGCTTGCTCCATGTGATTGGCTAGACTGATTTCACCATCTGATAAAAACAGCACCCGCCAGCTCGCCACCTTTCGCGCCGTGGCGGTTTGCGTGGCGCGCCCCTTACCCGTTTCATTGGCTAACATGTAGACCGTGTCACCGACTACCTTTGGATCGACCTGTGCAATTTCATCAAGCAACAATAGCGCATCGCTATGTTGTGCTGCCACGGTTTCCAATGCGTTATCGGTCATGCGCCAGTTACGCGGATAATCTTTGCCGCCGTAGACCGAACCGGCCACCTTGAAGGCAGTGCTTTTTCCACTTGATGAGTCTCCCCATATGTGAAAGCCACCAGATGGCACCCGGGCGGGGTATAGCAGCGGTGCAGCAAAGGCGGCACTAACGCAAAACAGCATGCGAGAATTACCACGGCAATGGGCGGCAACACTGCCCTTCCATTGATCCAGCGTGCCACGTTGCTTGAAGTTGGAGACGACACCATTGGGCGACTGAAATACCACCCGCTCATCGCTTTCACCTATGGTTTTGGTTGGCAACACGTAGACGTCTTCATGCCAGCCGATACGGTCAGTGCAGCGTACGCGCACATCGACTTTTTCATTTTGAATATATTCGGCCAGCCGATTTCTTGCATGCATATTGGTGCTGATTTTTAATCCCATGCCGAGCAATCTCCGACGAATTTCCACACCATCACCACAGAACATACTCGATGGAATCACCCATTGTTTTGGGTTGCCGTCGGGGTCGTTAAATGTCACCAGATAACCCCAGTCGTCGTTATCGGTATCGCGGGAAGTCCCGCTGATATGCAACTGGCTGCAGATCCATTGCGCTGGCAACGGGTCACCTTGTTGGCTAAAGCCATGAAACCAGACCCCGCCCTCGTTGACGGTAAAGAACGGGCGGGATGATTGCATATCGCCGCCAGCTTTGGCGGTCGCTGACGCGCTTTTGTTACGCCGTCCCTTGTCCGTGCTTTGGTTTGATGGTTTTAATGCCGTGGCGCTTGTTTCATGCGTTTCACCTCCATTTGCAGCGCTGCCGGGTGCGAAAGCCGGTAACGTTTCAGGCGTTTGAAAATTATCGGTCGCGTCTTTGACGGTCATGGTCGATTGGCTAGTTTCAACGGCAAGCGCCGCCGCTATTTGCACCCGCACCGCATCAAGATCAGACGACGCAGCCAGATCATTAAAATCGGTTTTACCAATAGGCAGACCGACCGGTTTACACCACAGCCCTTGCACCGACTTGGCCGCCGCCATTGCGGCCACTACACCGGGATTCTTGCCGGTCTTTTCTTCGGTCTGGCTGTCATCATCGGCACATATCAGGAGTGTGGCCGACGGGTACAAGATGCGCATGGCAGCGGCCACATGCTTGATATTGGCCTCATCAAAGGCCACCGCCACCGCGTGGCAGGATGCATGGTGCAAAGTCGCTGCAGTGGCGTAACCTTCGGCAATGAGAATGTGTGAAGACGCATGCACATTGCCGATCATGTGAAAGCAGCCTGATACGCGTCCGCCAGCCAAAAACTTCTTGCGACCATCCGAGAAGATTTCTTGCAAACTCCACAGCTTGCCCGCACTATCGACCAACGGCACCAGCAGCACCGACCCTGCATTGCCGCCATAGCGCACGCCAAACCCTTCGACACCCTTACGCACCAGGTATGCCGATGTGCCCAATTCAGACGCCGCCGCCCATTGCGCCAATGCTTGCGCCGATGCAGCGGACTGCTTGTCCGCTTTTTCAGCCGCCGCCAGCTTCTCGCGCTCAATGCGTTCTTGCGTGATGCGGGCTTTTTCCACAGCAGACAAGGGCACAGCGGGCGCGTAGTCCTTTGGATTGAAGCCGTGCGCCTTGGCCTCTGCAATCATCGTGGCAATCGTCACAGCGCCTGCCTTGAAACTCTTCCAGACTGCTTTCACGTCCTTGGCATCAAAGCTGGCCGCGCCTTCGCTCCATGACTCGAATAATTCAAACCCGCCTTCACCAAATTCGGATTTCAACGCCATGCCAATGCGTAGCCATAAATCGCGCTCATCTGCGGGAATGAATGTCAGCGCCGCACGGGCCGTGTCTATCGATACCGGCGCGTTATTGCGTCGGCTCATAGGGTTCCACCCTTCGCGGCATCAATCGTTTGTGAAGGCAGACCACACCCCGTATTGATAGCTTGAAGTCTTGCAATCTTGCGTACTGCCAGCACCCGCGTCGCGCCGTCATGCATAGAATGCGATGTCACCATGTTGTCAGCCACCATCGACAGCAGACACGAAATTCGTATCACTTGCGCACCGTCCAATGTATCGCCAGCACAGCCGACCTTTTCCAATAATTCAGCAATGGCTTGCATAGCATCTTCGGTACGTTCGGTGCTGTTAGAGGCATGTTTTATCAGCGCCGCATAATGTGAATCGGGTAGGTTCGGATCGTCAAAAGTGCGCGGATGGTGTGCTACACCAGTCATCAAATCGACCATCTGCCCAATCGGTCTTTCCACCTCAAAAAAATGATTTTCACTAGTCACTGCCAGATAGGATGACGCCGTTGCAATCTGTTCAGAATTTAATGGGTTTGTCATGGTTGGCCTCAATGATTGGTGTGTGAATTGGCGTACAAATGCGCGGCGGCAGTAGTCTGATTTCGACCTCTAGACTCTCCGTGAAAATGTCGCAATTCTTGTTGAATACGCCCCAGATAACCGGCGGCAAAAGCATCGACACAGGCTTGCATCGTCCCCGGCGAATAGTCGCCAGACGCCACCATGCCGGCACGCACCGACGACGTGAAAACGTGCATCGAAAACGCAATGTGATCGTGCAAGCCAATAGCGGTCAGATCATCGAAAAAGCCCTCTGCAGCCGACACGCCAGCATCTACACAGAATTGATATTGCGCCGGGATTGACAGTGCGACAGGCGGCAAATGGGCCCCGGCCAGATTGACCAACAAAGCGGGTTGTTTGGATGGTTTAAACATGGCTAGCCCCTTCCTTGGCTACGGCGTGCGATAGCGCTTCCTGACGCACAATGCCAATCAATTGCTGCAGTTCGCCAGCCAACACTGAAGCCAACCAACGAAAGCCCGCCGTTGTTGTCTCGCTCAGTTCCGTATGTTCACAAGCTGCCGCGAGAAATTCCAGATCAAGCAATGCCACGAGTTGACTCGCACGCATATCGGCATAATCACACGCACTGCCTTTTTTAATAGAGACTTGAACGCCGCTGATTACCTCATAGCTGCCAATGAATTCATCGGCCAATTTTGCAGTTTTGGTCGCTGACTTAGACATGATTGCCTCCGTTCAAAATCAGAAGCTTTTGAACCATGTCTTCATGTTCTGCATTGAGCAGATTGTGGCGATCTTCAGCCAGGTCAAAGCCGACCTTGGCAAGACCGTGAATCACTTCATGGTCGCGGCTTAATTCAACAATCGCCCGCAAAATGCTACGCAATTCATCTACATAGGCTTCGCCCTGAAATGCAATGTCGATAGCGGAATGGGCGCTACGACGCGCCATGTCCTCATATTCGGGTTTGACAGCGGATTTACTCACGGCGGGGCTCATTGCACACCCCCGATCAAACGCAAATTTGCAGGCTTGCAATGCAAATGGACGCCATCATCGATGCAGCTTTGCGCTAGCGCCTCCATCAGTTCTCGGGTGTTGCGATCCAGCTTGCGACACGCGAGAAGGAAAGCAATTTCGCGTGGCGTCGGTTGAAGTACAGGCACTCCAATGGCGGTCGATGGGATGATTTTCATTGCGTACCCCCAGCGATAGCGGCAACGTCACTGGCAAGTTCTTCGGCCATGTTGACGCAACGTGCCAGCGCGGCGCTTTGGTGTGCGGGTTCGAGAACGTCGATGATCGACAGGTATGCGCCCAGCGTATCGGCTTGACCTGCAAGGCGTTTGATAACGTCAAATTGGGTGGGTGTAGGTGTGGCGGTGCTACCGGCGTGATTAGCCATGTGATGTGCTCCTTGGTGTGCGGTTAAACCGCTCCCGTCGCCAAACGGGTGGGCGGCAAATGACAGGGTTGGCGAACCGGCACACCAAAGGAAACCGGCAAGCCCGAAGGCTTCCCCGCCACCGCCGCCCATAAGGGCACTCGACAGCATACGCACGTAAAAAAACGGCATTGCGCCGTTTGTGCGCTTCGGTGTATTCAGGTCGCCAAACCCGTTCCCCTCTTTCTTGGGGACTCGCAAAGAATATCGCCATCGGCGCAACGTGGCAAGTGTTTTCGCGTGGGCGTACTGGATAGCACCAGATAACCACGGCAAAAGACCAGATAAAGCGGCAGTGCCGAGCGCTGCCAGATCGTGCAGGGCGGCGCTCATGACGCGGCCCTTCTGCCAGCACCGTGCATCATGCGCACGGCCAACGGCAAGGACACACCGTCACCCGAAGGCAGCAACACGTAACTGGCTACAGTGTGCAAGCGCCCGCATTCTGAAGCCTCGCGAGTGCGCAAGGTCTCGATGCAATAGCCTTCATCCCGCAATTCCATGACACGGGCCGCAGGATGCAGCACGTCAAGCTCTGACCGTGCCGCTAATGTCGTCATAGGGCCTTGTCGCAGGCGTGCCAGCACGCGGGCGCGTTGTTCGGCGGCGCTGTTTGGGTTGCTCAATGCGCTGTTCATCATTGCCCACCGTGATCCAGCAGACCGCCGATGTACAGCACGCCAGCCATGTGGATGGACGGCGTATTTCGTTCGCCCGCATACAAAATCACCTCGACCGCAATCACATTGCGCAAAGCGTCAGTGGGCAAACCTCGCCGGGCTTTTTGCATAAAAATATCACTGGCGCTGTCTGGCCGCAAATTCTCAGGGTCGCCACACAAGTCGATCCATGGCACAGAAAAGGATTTGCCAAATGTGGCAATGTCCTGCTGTATCGCCATGAATTCCAATGCTTTATCGCCCGCCCTGCCAGCGGCATAGAGCAAATCAGCATCTGGCGTCATGCGGCGTGCATCGGGCAAATCTTCGTCCGAAAATTCGTACCATGCAGCCGGATCACGGCCATTGCCGTCGTATTGCAGCAGCCCGCCAATGCGCAATAGACCGGCCATGAAGACGGGGAGCGCATCGGGATATTGCACTGAATAGACTGACAATTTGACCGGCACGGCGTCGCGTAAAGCATCGAGCGGCAAGCCGGAACGCGCCTTGTCGATAATGTCTTTTGATTTAAGTTGCCTATCCCAATGCCGGGGGGCGAATCGAAGAATCGGCACCGACAATTGACGCACCTTGGTGTACGCCAATTGCGAAGACAGCCAGCACAAGGCCGTGTCGCCAGCAGCACCCGCCGCATACAGCCGCTTGGCATCCAGCGTTAGGGCGTTGGCCTGGTCAAAGTCTTCAAGTTGGAATTCGAACGATGCATTGCGATGAAGGGAGCGCATTATTTTGCCCCTTGTTGAATCAAGGATTTTTTCCAGTCGTCAATGCTTGCCGCTGTCCATGCCACTGCCCTTGCCCCCAATTTTAAGGGCTTCGGGAACGTGCCTAATTTTTGGCGGCGATAGATTTCCGACTTTGAGAGGCCGGTCTCTTCTTCAATCCTTGGAAGCCGCCACAGCGGCCCTGTTGATTTTTCGTGCGGCATAGCATCCTTGTAGGGGTTATTGCGCCGCACGGGATGGTGCGGCACTACAAGGAGAATCTTGTCATTTGCCGAAATTTAAGAAAACGGATATTAGATAGCGCCGTCTAATTAGACATGACGGTCTATTTTTCCTTGACGTGGCTATGACTTATTCAAAATGGGCTATTTCCCAATACTTTTCTTTGGTTTTTTTTGCCGCTTTTATGGTGTTGCTAACTTGTTTTCTAAGTGCAGCAATGTCATTAGGGTACTGTCTAGGAAATAAAACGCTGCCAATTTCATCATTCGTTCTACCTGCTTGTATTGCGTCAAGCGTACGTAGATAAAGTAGATATTTATCACTACGATTTCTAATCTGAATACGTTTGAATTTTAGCGCTTTCGCTTCTTTGTATCGCCGTGCAACCTCCTTCAACATTTTTTCTTTTATGACGCCTATAGGGAAGCGCATATCTATTGTTAAATGCAGTTGAAAGGGCATGTTCAGCCAAGGATCATTGAACATCATTCCGTTCATGTTGATATCTTCATTTTTTGAGCTGTATGCGCGAAGAAAATTATCAAGATCAATTCGCTTTTCGCGCTCAGAACCCGATTCACTTTGCAGACCAGCTATGTTGAAATCAACTGTAGAGTTCAATGATGTAGTTGGGTCTAACATGTCCGCAAGAAACCACTTGTGAGCGGCATGGCGGGAACTGGTCTGAATGTCACGCATTAGGCCCCATTGACATAATTTAGGGTCTACCAATCCTAAATCGCCTCTTTTTTCAGGGCTGGATAAGTCTTTTAATGCTTCTTGCACTGCTTTCGCTATGCCGCCTTGATCCTTAAATTCCAAGATGTAGGGGTTTAATATTGGCGCTTCTGTGATCTTGCTGGCGACATCACCAAGGAATGAGCACCAATCTGTTCGATAGCCATCAGTCCGGCGTAGAAATTCCCATGCCCATTGCGAAGATGAATACTTATTGTTTCTCGGGTAGGACGATGCATCAGTCCAATCAGGTAGATCACTGTATATCAACGGCATAAGGCATCCTTCAATATGCCACTAACGGGGAATGTCAAGTCAACGGACGAAGGCATAGGCAACCGGACAGCCGCCACCGGTTCGTCTTGTCTGGTCAAAATTTCATTGATGGATTGCTCCAATTCAGCGGCCATGTCGCGGGAGTCTTCCCAGTCACGCAATGCCTCATCGTCCATCGGTTGATTTACGCCTTCAATTTGCCATGCCAGCACCTTCGCTTTAGCAGCAGCGGTGCAAGTCTCATAGATGCCTTTCTCTTTCAGAAAGTCATCAAAATTTGTTCCGATTGCCATCATTTTCCCTATCTAACAAGCTGCCTTGCCGTATCAAAGCGCCGCCTGCCTTGCTGTAATGGCCTCACTTACCCACAGGTTCAGGCTTTTACCTTCAGCCTGTGCCGCCACCACAGCCCGCGCATGGATGTCAGGCTCGACGCGAACAATAAAGCGCCCTGAATAGGTTTTTTGGGGCTTCCGGCCGATTTTTTGACAGGCGGTAAGATAGTCTTCGACCGCTTCGATAAATGCGGCCTTCAGCTCTGCCACAGATTCACCGTGGAACCCGATCACGTCATCAATTCCCGCAATGCGCCCGGTAAAAAGCGCGTCCTCATCCGAATAAGCCACCCTTGCAATGTAGCCTTTATGTGTCATGGTGTTCATGGTGTTACTCCCGCCTTTATCAAAAATTCCCTTACGTCTCTCACTTGATACCGCTTCGCTTCTTTCGCCGGGTGTGGGCGGTGAAACGACGCCACAATACCGCCCAGTTCAAACCGCACCCGTGAGCCATTGCCCTCAATAATCTTTGCACCGCACGCGACCAGCAACGCCTCTATTTTTCGCCACTCCAAAGAACCGCTTGCGGGGTCAGTAAATACGTCTGTTAATGTTTTACGGTGTGTGCTGTTCATGTTTAAATGATACTACGTTTAGATACCAATTCAATGAAGCCGGTAGTAATTTCGTCGGATTGCGCCCGCCACATACCCAGCGGCGGCGGGGCGGCGCGATAGAAAACCCTCTCGCGCACCGTTCCAAGAAGTGCAAGCCAGTACGGGCGTGTTGCTTGAGCGTCAAAAAGCAGGCCAAACACACACCGGCCGTCCTGTCACGGGCAAAATATGGCGACAGAATGTGGCAAGCAAGATGACGGCCTCAAGCTGGCTTCAGGCGTTTTTGCCTTGCGAAGCCGCATGAAATGGTGGCGAATTTTGCTTGTCCCGGGGTTGTCCCGGTAAATATATATATTTTTCGGCACAGATAAAGAGAGTGTAATCAATGACTTACGCCGTTATTTTGACTGTACCCGCTGTGCCGGTAAATATTTTCGCGTTTCCCTGTGACGCTGTGCCGTTTGAACGTTAAAAAACCGCGTACAAGCGCGGTTTCATTGGGTTTGCGTCGGGTTTGTGGTGAATTACGCCCGCTTGAAATTCCCGGCAATAACGTTGCCACCGGCTGCGATCGTGTCGTAATAGTCTGCTATTTCCTGCATCATCTTGCGCCGTTCGGCTAAAAACGTGCCTCGGTCGTAGGCTTCGCCCAGCGGATCGCTGGACTTGTGCGCCAGTTGCCGATTGGGTACTTCGTGGCGATACCCAAGCTTTTCTTTGGCAACGCCCATTGCCAGCGAGCGAAAGCCATGCCCGGTCATTTTGTTCTGATACCCCATTCGCTTTAAGGCCATCAAGATCGCGCCGTTGCTCATGGGCTTTTCATGGTCACGCTGGCCTTGGAACAAATAACGACCGGTTCCCGTCATGGTGTGCAGTTCCCGCAGTAAGTCCCAGCCTTGCTTGGACAGACAGGTGTGATGATCCGTTTTATCTGGCTTGACCTTGCGTTTGCCCATTTTCATGCGCTGCCAAGGAATAACCCAGGTTTCCGTTTCAAAGTCGATCTCACTCCAAGGCGTTTCCAATAATTCAGACGTGCGGACAAAAACCAACATCATCAAGCGCAGGGCAATACGTGTTGGCTTGAACATGCGGCCATCGTTCTTGTTCATGGCCGCGAGAAATGCGGGCAGTTCATCCGGCGTGATCGCGGCGAAGTGCCCGCCTGCTATCGGCTTGAGTACATCCTTCAAATCTCGGGCTGGATTACGATTCTCGATGCCTTGCTGGTTGGCGTAGCTGAAGACGCGGGCGCAATGCTGTTTGGTCTTGTTCGCCACATCCCCCGCCCCGCGATGTTCGATCTTGCGCAAGGCCGCAATCATGTGTTGGTGCGTGATGCTACCTATCGGCATCGCTCCGATAACTGGAATGATGTCAAGTTCCAACCGCCGCCAGATATTGGCCGCGGTCGCACTACTCCAAGTTGGCAACATATTGGTGTGCCATTCCAGCGCCAGTTTGCCAAAGGTATTGGCGGCGCTGTCCGCTTCAAGCCGGATGGCATCTTGTTTCGCTTGCACCGGGTCTTTGCCTTCCTCGATGAGCTTACGGGCAACAGTTCGTTTGTCCCGCGCTTCAGATAATGACACTTGCGGGTATTTGCCAAAAGCAGCCGTGCGCCGGGTGGCCAATATGCGGTAGTCCATGCGCCAATACTTTGCGCCATCCGGATTAGCGAGTAAATACAGGCCCCCACCGTCTGAAAGCTTGTAAGGTTTGTCTTTTGGCTTTGCGTTTTTCACCTGTATATCGGTGAGCGGGGAGACTAATTTTGGCATGGTGACGGTATACGATTTTCGCGTTGACGGTATGTCCGTCACAGATACCGTAAAAAAATTGGGCTGTCAATGAACGTCATGGCACGCTATGGCACAAAAAAACCCGCAGTCTCATAGTGAGAACTGCGGGTTTCGGTACTTCTTGGAACGTCTTGAAACGTAAATCTGGTGCCGGCTACCGGAATCGAACTGGTTACCTGATGATTACAAATCAACTGCTCTACCAAGTGAGCTAAGCCGGCGAAACTTGTAAGCCGCGTATTATACGTTACTTGATCCGCGTCAGGGTAGGTTTTCCACCTTTTTTTGGTGGCTCAGGGAAATTTTCCGGGGGCTCAATCGAACTCGGTGCAGGCGTGCTGGAGCGTGAAGGTACAGCAGTCAGAATTGGACTGGAATGTTCGCTCGTTACGCCGATACCGTCGCTAACGGGTACCACACCACCACCATCTGAAGGGTCGTCGGATCCGCGCGACGCGCGCACTTCAAACGACATGCCCTGGCCGTTTTCATTCGCATAAATCGCCAACACATTATCGACCGGCACAGAAATTTCGCGCGATACACCACCAAAACGGGCATTGAAATGAATCAAGTCATTGTCCATCTTCAGGCCACTGGTGGCGCCGAAACTGATGTTCAACACGATCTCCCCATTCCTGACAAATTCAAGCGGCACACGTGTGCCGCCATCCACCTTCACCGCCAAATGCGGTGTATAGCCGCTATCGGTACACCACTCGTAAATGGCGCGCAACATATAAGGTTTGGTGGAGATTTCAGGCATGATTGTGAACCGGGAAAATACAACAACAATGAAAAACTCAACGCGCGCCATAAGTAAATTTTTTTATTTCCCCTCCGAATTTAAAGGAAATAAAACGGCGCGCGATCAAAAATGCAAATTTACTTATTAACGCCGCATTACTTTTTCTGACGGCGTCAACGCCTCGATATACGCCGGACGCGAGAAAATACGTTCAGCATATTTCATCAATGGTGCAGCGGTCTTGGACAACTCAATGCCGTAATGGTCCAGACGCCATAGCAAAGGCGCTACCGCAACATCAAGCATCGAAAACTCATCGCCCAGCATGTATTTGTTTTTCAGGAACAGCGGCGCCAAAGTCGTGAGACGATCGCGGATCTCGGCACGCGCCTTATCATGCGCCTTGTCGTTGCCACGCACTTTGTCGTTCTCTAAAGTGTGTACATGAATGAACAACTCTTTTTCGAAATTGAATAGCATCAACCGTGCACGCGCACGCATCAATGGGTCTGCCGGCATCAATTGCGGATGCGGAAAACGTTCATCGATGTATTCATTGATGATATTGGACTCGTACAAAATCAAATCGCGTTCGACCAAAATCGGCACTTGGCCATACGGATTCATGCTTGAGATATCGTCCGGCTTGTTGAACAAGTCAACGTCGCGCACCTCAAAATCCATGCCCTTCTCGAATAAAACGAGACGGCAACGCTGGGAAAATGGGCAGGTTGTGCCCGAGTAGAGAACCATCATTTTTATAGTTCCTTAGAAACAAAAAGGTGAGACGCTTGTTGAACCGCGCGACTCACCTTGAGATGAATGTCCACACATGGCGGACACGAAACTTTATTTCACTTCTTTCCAGTACGACGCGTTCAAACGCCATGCCAGGAAGGACAGCAAAGATAAAAATAGCACAACCCAGGCGCCCAATTTTTTGCGCTGATCTTGTGCAGGCTCGGCCATCCAGACCAAATAAGCAACCAGATCAGAGACGGCCGTGTCATATTCGGTGCTGGACAATTTTCCCGGCTTTACTTGCTCAAAACCGACAAATTTGTGCATCATTTTGCCTTTTTCATGTGGATTTGCGACGTCGGCAAATTTTGCCTCACGCACGCCTTGCAACTCCCACAACGCATGCGGCATGCCGACATTTGGAAATAACATATTATTCCAGCCGGTTGGGCGGCTTTCGTCTTTGTAATAGGTGCGCAGGTAGGTGTAAATCCAGTCTGCCCCACTGCCCGCACCAGATGCTTTGGCACGCGCAATTACTGACAAATCCGGTGGCACCATACCGAACCATTGCATGGCGTCTTTTGTCGTGAGCGAAGTTTTCATCAGATCGCCCACTTTGTCGCCGGTAAAAAGCAGATTGTTTTTAATCTGATCTTCACTCAAGCCAATATCTTTCAAGCGGTTGTATCGCATCGAAACAGCGGAATGGCAATTCAAGCAGTAATTGACAAATAGCTTGGCACCATTCTGTAATGCAGCCATATCTGTACTACGATCCGGCGCTGCATCAAGTGGATAAGTGCCTTCGTTTGCCATAACCAAGGCCGGGACAAGCGCCAGTGCGGCGAGCAATTTCTTAAAACAATTCATGTTGTAGATCCTTTTGCGCATAGCGTTGTCAATTAGTGCGGATGAAACGTGACACGTTTCGGCACAACCTTGAATTTACCCATCGCGCTCCACCAAGGCATCAACAGAAAGAAACCAAAATAGATGAATGTGCACACTTGCGATACGCGCTCACCGATTGGAGATGGTGCTTGTACCCCTAAATATCCTAAAGTCACAAACGCAATACCGAACACGATGAAAACATATTTGTGCCAGTCAGGACGATAGCGAATTGATTTGGCAGGTGATACATCGAGCCAAGGCAATGCGCCCATGATCATGACGGACGATCCAAATAACACAACACCCCAAAACTTGGCATCAAGCGCACCCGGCAACATGCCGATGATTGTGATCAGCGCGAGAACGGCAATCGCTATTTTTAACATGCTGTGTAACTTGGTTTTCAAGAATATCAAGCCGACATAAGCTGCGATACCTACCATCAGAGCATACAAAAACTCAGATGTGGTGGCGCGTAAAATTGAATAAAAGGGTGTGAAATACCAAGTCGGTGCAATATGTGACGGTGTTTTCAACGAATCAGCGGGAACGAAATTGTTATATTCCAAAAAGTAACCGCCCATTTCCGGCGCGAAAAATACCACCGTACTAAAGATAACCAGAAACACCGTCACGCCGAAAATATCATGCACTGAATAATAAGGATGCGATGGAATCGAATCAACCGGATGTCCGTCCGCACCAAGATTATCTTTAACTTCGATGCCGTCTGGATTGTTTGAGCCCACTTCATGCAAGGCAATCAGATGCGCCGCGACCAAGCCAAGCAATACCAGCGGAATGGCGATGACGTGGAAAGCAAAGAAACGATTCAAAGTGGCATCGGAAACCACATAGTCACCGCGAATCCAGAGCGACAAATCGGGACCAATAAAAGGAATCGCACCGAACAAATTTACAATAACCTGCGCGCCCCAATACGACATTTGGCCCCAAGGCAAAAGGTATCCAAAAAAAGCCTCTGCCATCAAACACAAAAAAATCGCAAAACCAAACAACCAGATCAATTCACGCGGTTTACGATACGAGCCGTAAAGCAAGGCACGCGTCATGTGCAGATAAACAATGATAAAAAATGCTGAAGCCCCAGTAGAGTGCATGTAGCGTACCAACCAACCCCACGGCACTTCACGCATGATGTATTCGACCGAACCGAATGCCAGCGCAGCGTCAGGCTTGTAGTGCATAGTCAAGAAAATACCAGTGACGATTTGCAATACCAGCACCAGCATCGCCAATGAACCAAAGATGTACCAGAAATTGAAATTTTTGGGTGCGTAATATTTACCCCATTGATCGTCCCACAGCTTCGAGAGGGGGAAGCGAGAATCGACCCAATTAAGCGCTTTGTCAGCAAGCGGCGCGTTGGCCGGAAGCTTTTTTTCTTGAAACGCCATGATTACGCCTCGCCTTCTTCATCTTTACCGATGATAATTTTGCTATCCGTCAAATACATATGAGGCGGAACGTCCAGATTTTGGGGGGCAGGCTTGTTCTTGAATACACGGCCGGCCAGATCGAAAGTAGACCCGTGACATGGACACAGAAATCCGCCTTGCCAATCATCCGGCAACGAAGGCTGGGCACCGGGCTGAAATTTGGTACTTGGCGAGCAACCTAAATGAGAGCAGATCCCGACCGCAATCAGTATCGCCGAATGCTCTTTGCGTGAACGCGTTTGCTTATCACAATACTTAGGTAAAGGCATGGTGTAGGGGTTTTCGGATTGGGGATCGGCAACCTGGGTTTCGGCTTTAGCCAAGCTTGCCATCATTTCCGGCGTACGCTTGAAAATCCATACTGGCTTACCGCGCCACTCCACCGTGGTCATCTCGCCCGGCGCCAAACCTGCAATATCCACTTCAACCGGCGCGCCAGCAGCTTTGGCTCGCTCAGATGGCTGAAAAGTACTTACCAAGGCCCCAGTTGTAGCCAAACCAGCCACACCACCTGCCGCGCATGTAGCAACGAGCAAGCCGCGCCGGCCGGAATCGACCTGCTTTTCGATACTCATACCAACCCCAATCAGTCAAATGCGAAATTTTCACGAAGCAATTCACTCTGCTTCTAACAACCTTAAATTATAACGGAGGCTGGGTGCGATTTGAAGAAAAAGATACCGGCAGGCGGCCGTTTGCTGCAAACCGGCACTTAACTACGTGCTAACGGGGCTTAAACAGGCGACGCCGGGCATTTTCCGCGCTTGCCGCCACTTAGCAAAACGCTATCAAATGGTCAACTGAATCGAGTTTTCGCTGCAAAAAAAATGTAATACTTGCCGCATTTTTTATATTTGCCCAGAGTAGAATCAATGTCCCGCTAATCACAAGATAAGGTTGCGTTATGGCAATGATTCAAGAATTCAAGAGCTTTGCAATTAAGGGAAATGTGATCGATCTGGCAGTCGGTGTAATTATCGGAGCGGCTTTTGGCAAGATTGTCGACTCTGTGGTGCAAGATATCATTATGCCCATCGTAAGCCGGCTTTTCGGCGGCTTTGATTTTTCAAATTACTATATTGCGCTTAACGGCCAAGCCTCCAGTCTCAGTCTGGTGGAAGCGAAGAAAGCAGGTGCGGTACTCGCCTACGGTAATTTCGTGACGATCTCGGTCAATTTTCTGATTCTGGCTTTTATCATTTTCTTGATGGTTCGCGTTGTCAACAAGGCGCGCAAGACCGAAGAAAGCACTCCATCAATGCCGGTAGCACCACCCGAAGACATACTGCTCTTGCGTGAAATCAGGGACGCCTTGCGTAAATAGAACAAGAAAATTACACCGGGTTCGCAATATCGATAAATTGGTGTGCGATCCCGAAGCGCTCAGATAGCTGCCTGCCGACCGCTTGCACACCATAACGCTCAGTAGCATGGTGCCCGCAGGCCAGGTAAGCAACGTTGCTTTCTCTCGCCAAGTGGACAGTGGGTTCAGAAATTTCACCGCTTAAATAGGTGGTGGCACCGGCCCTGATCGCATCGCCCAACATATTTTGCGCAGCGCCAGTACACCAGCCAACGCGTCCGATGGCTTGCTCGGGATCGCCGATCAATAAAGGTTGCCTCGCCAGAACCAATTCGACCCTATGTGCAAGATCGCCGACGGTTTTTATTTCTTCACCTGAAACGCTCCCGACCCAGCCCAGATCATGCTCACCGAAGCGTGCATCCGCAGTCAATCCCAATTGCAGAGCTAACTGTGCGTTATTACCCAATTCAGGGTGCACGTCTAACGGCAAATGGTAAGCAAATAAATTAATATCCTGACTTAACAGCAATTTCAGGCGCCGATGTTTCATGCCAATCACCCGCGCATCCTCGCCTCGCCAAAAATAACCGTGATGCACCAGAATTGCATCCGCCTTAAGGTCAAGCGCCGCTTCTATTAGCGCGAGGCTTGCGGTAACTCCCGTGACCAGCAGTTTAATATGTGGCTTTCCTTCCACTTGCAGGCCGTTTGGGCAATAATCGGAAATGCGACAAATATCCAGCAATTGCGCTAGATATTTCGCAAGATCGTCCCTAAATACAGTTTTCCCAACCATTACTGACACCCCCTATGCGACGCCTTTGGCTATTGTTTGCTCAAACCATCACGGTTGGTTTGGCTATCTGGTTCATTGTAACGACCTTAAAGCCTGAATGGGCCGCAGGCACATTGGGCCGGATGCGCGGTGGCGTCCATTTTTCCACTGCGGCATCGGTGCTGGAAGCGCCCATCATTAGCGGGCCGGCACAGGGCTCTTATCGCGAAGCTGCGAAGCGGGCGATGCCTTCGGTGGTAAATATTTTCACTACCAAAGAATCCAAGCAAGCAAGGAACCCCTTATTTGACGATCCCTTATTCAGGAAGTTTTTTGGCGATCAACTCGGCGAAGAAGAAAAGCAAGCCAGTCTTGGCTCCGGCGTCGTCGTAAGCACCGAAGGCTTCATCCTCACCAATAACCATGTAGTCGAAGCCGCAGATGAAATTGAAGTAGCGTTGGCCGATGGCCGCAAAGCTGCCGCTAAGGTGGTTGGCACCGATCCCGAAACAGATCTGGCCGTCATCAAAATTGACTTAAAAAATCTGCCTGCAATCATTCTGGGGCATCCCGACCAAGCACAAGTAGGCGATGTGGTGTTGGCGATTGGCAATCCCTTCGGTGTCGGTCAAACCGTGACGATGGGCATAGTCTCAGCATTGGGTCGCAATCACCTCGGGATCAATACTTTTGAAAACTTCATCCAGACGGATGCTGCCATCAATCCTGGTAATTCGGGCGGTGCGCTGATCGATACCAATGGCAATTTGCTCGGCATCAATAGTGCCATTTATTCGCGCAGTGGCGGCTCACTCGGTATTGGTTTCGCCATCCCGGTTTCCACGGCGAAAATGGTGATGGACTCCATCATCGGCAACGGTCACGTGGTGCGCGGCTGGATCGGTGTCGAACCACAAGATATCACGCCGGAATTGGCGGAAAGTTTTGGCTTGAGTAAAAAAACCGGCGCGATTATCGCCGGTGTCTTGAAAAATGGCCCTGCCGATAAAGCCGGCATCAAACCTGGCGATATTTTGATCGCCATCGAAGGCAAACCAGTGTCGGACACTACCGAAATGCTGAACCTGATTGCGCAGCTTGTGCCAGGCAACAAAGCCAAGATGACAGTGATGCGCAAAGGTGAAGAAGCAACATTGAACGTAATACCTGGTAAGCGTCCCGCCATCAAGCGCGTTGAAGAAGAATTGCGCTAGCCCCTTTCACTTTCCTTCGACACTATGCATTTACGTGAACTGACGCAATTTTTAACCGAATTGTCGGAAAATAATAATCGCCCTTGGTTCATTATGAACAAGCCGCGCTACGATATTTTGCGCGAGGAATTCTTGACGTTGGTAAGCCATTTGATCTTGGATGTGGCCAAATTTGACGCAGAAGTGGCCGACTGCAATCCCAAAAAAGCGCTCTTTCGCATCAATCGGGATATGCGTTTTTCTCATGACAAAAGCCCTTACAAGACCAATTTCTCCGCCTCAATTGTGCCCAATGGCCGTAAAAAACCCAGTGATGGCGGCGGTCCGGCTTATTATTTTCATGTTGATGAGGCCGGATCGCTGCTGTTTGCTGTCGGTGAATACATGCCGCCAGCGGACCGCTTACGCGCTGTTCGCCAGCACATCGTGGCTGATGCGGCAGGATTTGCCAAAGTCTTGAAAGACAAGTCGCTCGCCAGAGCCTTTGGCGGACTGCAAGAAGAAGGAAAGTTGACGCGCCCGCCAAAAGGCTTCGACCCCGATCTGACTCATATCGAATACATCAAGTTGAAAAATTTTATTGTATGGAAAGAGATGCCGCTGAATTTGGCTAATAGCGATGAGTTAAAACATTTGCTGGCAAATAGCTTTAAGGATGCATTTCCACTTGTAAGTTGGTTGCGCGGCGCAAAGACACCGTCTGTGGAAACTTAAAGCCAGACCGCAAAGAAAGCGGTTTTAGGGGGGGTATAAGGCAAAATACTGCCTTAGCCGCACGTTTTCATTGCGTGAAATAAAATACTGGTGCCAGTATTTTATCTCCTTTAAACAGTCGTGCGGCCTCTATTTTGAGTACTAAACCACTTCTTTTGGCGCTTGCGTGGCTTTGACAAAAATCGGCGCCACCAACAAACCAAGCTCGTACAGCAGGCACATCGGAATCGCCAGCGCCAATTGACTGACAACGTCCGGTGGGGTGACAATCGCAGCGATGACGAAAGCGCCAACAATTACATAGCGACGAATCTCCCGCAGCCGTTCAATCGACACCAAGCCCATCCGCACCACAATGACCACGACTACCGGCACCTCAAAGGTGGCACCAAATGCCAAGCACATAGTCATGACGAAATCGAGGTAATTTTCAATGTCGGGCATAACGCTGATTGAAGTTGGAGCAAATTCGTTGATGAATTTGAATACTCTTCCAAACACCAAAAAATAGCAAAAAGCGACGCCAATGATAAACAAGGCGGACGACGACACCACCAGCGGCATTACCAGTTTTTTTTCATGTGCATACAAGCCAGGCGCAATAAAAGCCCAAACTTGGTACAGGATCCAAGGCAAGGCGAGGATGAAAGCAAACAACAAAGTCACTTTCATCGGTACCAAAAATGGCGAAATCACACCGGTAGCGATCATCTTTGCACCAACCGGCAACGACGCGATCATTGGGCGCGCGAGAAAATCATAAATCTGGGCCGGGCCTGGCCATACAAACAAAACGGCACAGGCGGCTACCAAGCCGTATACAGCCTTGACCAAACGGTCGCGTAACTCGATGAGATGTGAGATGAAAGACTCTTCACCGCTTTTTGGGGAGTCGCTCATTTTCCTGAAGCATTCAATAAAACGTGTGAGGGGTTTTGCTACTGGGACGGTATTTTGCGACACGCGCAGCGCCGGAGATAATGCGCATTCTGGTGCCGTGCTGCTGTTTATACCAAGTGGGAATTGCCGAGGTACGCGCCAGTTTTTTCCTGCGAAATTCTTTCACCTTGACCGCGAGCTGATCAGGCGTGTGCGGATCAAGCAAGCAATTTGCGCCATGCGTGCTGCTGGCATGGTTTTCGTCGTCCCACATTCCATTCAGTTCAGAATGGGTTTCTGCCAGATTTTTACCGATGCCGTGTTCGATATCCTGCGCCGCCGACTGGACATCTTTTTGCAAATTGCGCAATTCATCAAGCTCGATTTCGCGACTCACTTCGTCTTTGACATCCCGGATATAACGCTGGGCACGGCCATACAAAGAGCCTACCATGCGAGCCACTTTAGGTAATTTTTCCGGGCCAATGACCACCAGAGCGACTACGCCAATCAATGCAATTTTGGTTAAACCAAGATCGATCATAGTTTGGCGCCGGTCGAAAGGCAGGCATCAAAGAGCGAACAAGAGCGAGTCATTATCAACTTTTCGTCTTTTCTTTCGCTTCGACATCGATCACGGCTTTGTCTGTCGTTTGCGAAGATGCGACTTCCCCCTCTGCGGCCTTATTGTCGCCACCTTTGACGCCATCCTTGAAGCCCTTGACGGCCTTCCCCAGATCGGAACCAATATTGCCGATTTTTTTGGTGCCAAACACCAACATGACTATCACCAGCACGATCAACCAGTGCCATACGCTAAACGAACCCATATTGCCTCCTAATAAACTTGAAATACGCATCAAACCATGCGCGTTGCACTAAATTCGTTCGTTACGCCAAGGGTGCACGCCACCGATTACGTGAAGGTGCAGATGGTATACCTCTTGTCCGCCATCAGGTCCGATATTGATCACAGCCTTGTACCCACCTGCCAGATTGCCGGCTTGATCCGTGCTCAAGCCACATCCTTGCTCAGCTGCCAGTTTTGCACCTAAGGTCATCATTTTACCAAGCAGCATTGCGTACTCTTCACCGCAATCGGCCAAAGTCGGCACATGCACTTTGGGAATCACCAGAAAATGCACAGGTGCCGCTGGGCGAATATCCTTGAAAGCCAACAAACTTTCGTCTTCGTACAGCAGGTCCGAATGAATTTTTTTTGCGACAATTTTGCAAAAAATACAGTTGTCCACTTTGACTCCGGGTTCAGGGTTGTGTTGATGCGGCAAAAGCATCTGGTCGCGCCGCTTTTTCTTCAATGCCTGAAATACCTTCGCGTCGCGCCAGTTCGGTCAATACATCTTGCGGCGTCAAATCGAACTGCGCCAGCATAATCAGCGAATGAAACCAAAGGTCGGCGCATTCGTATAACACTTTCGATTTATCGCCATCGACCCGCGCATCCTTGGCAGCCATTACAGTCTCAGTCGCTTCCTCGCCGATTTTCTTGAGGATCGCATCGTCGCCATTGGCAAACAAACGCGCCACATACGAAGTCGCCGGATCGCCGCCGTTGGCGATTTTGCGCGATTCGATAATCTCAGCCAAGCGATTTAAGGTGTCACTCATTTATAAATGCTTTCCGGCGCCTTCAAGATCGGCTCAACCGATTGCCATTCGCCTTCACTTACATCGCCTTCAAACTTTTGATAAAAGCAGGAATGACGTCCCGTATGACAGGCAATACTGTGGACTTGTTCAACCTTCAGCAAGACCACGTCTTCGTCGCAATCGAGACGAATTTCACTGACTTTTTGCACGTGACCGGATTCCTCGCCCTTGTGCCACAATTTCTTGCGCGAACGGCTCCAATATACCGCCTCGCCCAATTCCACCGTACGCGCCAATGCATCGCGGTTCATCCATGCAAACATCAAGACGTCATTGCTGCCGACCTCTTGCGCGATCACCGGCACCAAGCCATGCTCATCCCAGCGCACTTTGTTAAGCCATTTATTAGTCATTATTTTGCCGCCGATTCAAGACGCATCGGAATCCCTTGCACCGCCATAAAGCGCTTGGCTTCTTGCACGGTATGTTGACCATAATGAAAAATGCTAGCGGCCAGAACCGCATCGGCCTTGCCAATTTTGATGCCATCGGCCAAGTCTTGCAAGCCGCCGACACCGCCAGATGCGATCACCGGAATGTTGACCGCGTCCGATACACCACGCGTCAGGCCAAGATCAAAACCGACTTTAGTGCCATCGCGATCCATGCTGGTAAGCAAAATCTCGCCGGCGCCCAGGCTTTCCATTTCTTGTGCCCATTCGATGGCATCGAGTCCGGTCGCCTTGCGGCCACCGTGGGTGAATACTTCCCATTTGCCAGGTGCAGTCTGCTTGGCATCAATCGCCACCACGATGCATTGCGAGCCATATTTGCGCGCGGCATCGAACACCAGTTGCGGATTGGTAACCGCGGAGGTATTGATGCTGACCTTGTCTGCGCCAGCGTTCAACAATCGGCGCACGTCTTCCACCACCCGCACACCGCCACCCACGGTCAGGGGAATGAATACCTGCGAGGCAACCGCTTCGATAATGTGCAAAATCAAGTCGCGGCCATCGGATGAGGCCGTGATATCGAGGAAAGTAATCTCGTCGGCACCTTGCTCGTCGTAGCGACGCGCGATTTCTACCGGATCGCCGGCATCGCGCAATTCGAGAAAATTAATGCCTTTAACAACCCGTCCAGCGGTGACATCAAGGCAAGGAATGATTCGTTTCGCTAACATGTGGCCCTAACTATCTTGTTCCGTCAGCTCATCGGCTCGCACTTGCGCCGTTTGCAAGTCGAGCGTGCCTTCGTAAATCGAGCGTCCGCAAATCACTGCTTCGATACCTTCTTCCTGTACCGCGCACAAGGCTTCGACATCAGCCAGATTATGGACGCCACCAGAGGCGATCACTGGGATTTTCACGGCTTGCGCCAGGCGCACGGTTGCCTCGATATTGACGCCGCCCATCATGCCATCGCGGCCGATATCGGTATAGACAATTGACTCGACGCCATACCCTTCAAATTTCTTGGCCAGATCGATCACTTCATGACCAGACAACTTGCTCCAGCCATCGGTCGCGACCTTGCCATCCTTGGCATCGAGGCCGACGATGATATGGCCTGGAAAAGCACCGCAGGCATCATGCAAAAAACCAGGGCTTTTAACTGCGGCAGTGCCAACAATGATATAGGTGATGCCGTCGTCCAGATAGCGCTCGATGGTATCAAGGTCGCGGATACCGCCACCCAATTGCACCGGAATTTCGTCGATATCGTTTTCGAGCGCAAACTCCTGCACCACTTGGATAATTGCTTTGACAGCTGCCTCGTTCTTTGGCTTGCCGGCAAACGCGCCATTCAAATCGACTAGATGCAAACGTCGCGCGCCCTGTTGCAGCCAATGGCGCGCCATTTCACCAGGATCTTTGGAAAACACGGTAACTTGGTCCATATCGCCTTGTTTAAGGCGAACGCAGTGACCGTCTTTCAGGTCGATAGCAGGGATGAGCAACATGGCTGAGGCTTAATGTAAGTTAAGGGGAAAGGAAGTCTCGAAAGAGTCTAGGGATTCCAATGGATAAAATTCTTGTAGAGCTGCAAACCAGCGGAAGCACTTTTTTCGGGATGGAACTGGGTCGCGAAAATATTATCGCGCGCGACCGCACAGCTAAAGGCAGCACCGTACATTGTCTCACCAGCGGTATGTGCGCTGTTTTGCGGCTTCGCATAATAACTGTGCACGAAATAAAAATAGCTGTCATCGGCAATGCCGTCCCACAGTGGATGGGGTGTCACTTGCCGCACCTGGTTCCAACCCATCTGCGGCACTTTAAAGCGGGAACCGTCTTCTTGCAACTGGCCTTCGAGCTGGAACTTGATCACACGTCCAGGCAATAGACCTAGACCCGGCGTACCGAGCTCAGGTTCGCCTTCTTCGCTCCAGTCGAACAGCATTTGCTCGCCGACACAGACGCCAAATAAAGGCTTGCTGCGCGACGCTTCCAATACTGCCTCTTGCAAACCTGATTCGCGCAGGCTGCGCATACAGTCAGGCATCGCGCCCTGTCCTGGCAAAACGATGCGGTCGGCGTTGCGAATCGCTGCAACTTCACTGGAAATCTGGACATCGGCATCCGGCGCCACCGCGCGCAAGGCTTGCGCTACCGAGCGCAAATTACCCATGCCGTAATCCACAACAATAATTTTATTCATACAAAAATAGTTAGAGCAAGCGTACTAGTGCCAATGCAACGCAATCTGTCACAAGCTGCCCTTGGTAGAAGGGATGGTTCCGACAGCACGCGGATCGAATTCAGCCGCCATGCGCAAGGCACGGCCAAAAGCCTTGAATACGGTTTCACATTGATGATGCGCATTGTCGCCGCGCAGATTATCGATATGCAAGGACACCAGCGCGTGATTGACAAACCCTTGGAAAAATTCATGCGCCAGGTCGACGTCGAACGATCCGATCATGGCGCGGGTGAAAGGCACATTGAATTCCAAGCCTGGACGGCCGGAAAAATCGATCACGACTCGCGACAAGGCTTCATCCAAAGGCACGTATGAATGGCCGTAGCGCCGAATCCCGCGCTTATCGCCCATTGCTTTGGCGAAAGCTTGGCCCAGCGTAATACCGACATCTTCCACTGTGTGATGGGCATCGATCTGCAAATCGCCGTCAGCAGCGATATCCAGATCGATCAAGCCATGGCGCGCAATCTGATCGAGCATGTGATCCAGGAAGGGCACGCCGGTATTGAGCTTTTGCAGTCCGGTACCGTCGACATTGATCGCGACGCGGATCTTGGTCTCGTTGGTATTGCGGATGATTTCTGCGGTACGCGGGGCTGGCATTGTGGTAGACATGGTGGTGGGCTGCATAAAGTAATCGTTACGGTGCCAAGGATGCGGCGAATGCATCAAAGAATAGACCATTTTCTGCGGGTGTACTGACCGTGACCCGCAAACAATTGGCTAACAGAGGGTGCATTTTACCTACATTTTTGATCAAGACTTTCCGGCTCAGTAACTTTGTGAAAACTTGATCGGCTTCGGGCACCCGAATCAAGAGAAAATTTGCCGAAGACGGGAACACTTCCACCCCCGGCAAGGCAGCCAGAGCGGCTGATAAACGGCTGCGTTCACCGCATAAGGACGCTGCTTGTGTATCCAGTACTGCCAGATGTTCCAGCGCAAATTCGGCAGCGGTCTGGGTCAAGATATTGATATTGTAAGGTGGGCGGGCTTTGTCAAACTCGCGCAATAAGGCTTCGCTGGCCGCCATATAGCCGAGCCGGATGCCGGCCAAACCCATCTTCGACACTGTGCGCATCACGATCAGGTTAGGGAATTCCGGCAGGCGCGGCATGAAACAGACCTGGGCGGTTGCCAGAAAAGAGCTTCGACAGATCCGCCGCGATCGCCGGACCCTCGTGATCCTGGTACTCGTGCCGACATTCTTCCTGTTCCTGTT
>JAZKIX010000195.1:0-2405 GCA_040384645.1 Pseudomonadota bacterium
CCGCGCCCCGGCGGCGTCGCCATCAGGCTGCGCTCTTGCATCAATTGCACTGCAATCGCAGTCGACGATAGCGACATGGCCAGTGCGCCGATCAAGGCACCCTGCCAGTGCCAGCCGGCTAGCAAGCCAATCGGCATGATGAGTGCCGTACACAGCAGCATTTGCAGGGCGCCGCCGCCGAATACGGCAGAACGCATGGCCCACAGGCGCTTGGGTTCTAGTTCCAAACCGATCATGAACAACATCAGGACGACGCCCAGTTCAGAGACATGGACGATCGTTTCCACGCCCGACACCAAGCCAAAACCCCAAGGACCGATCAAGACGCCCGCAACCAGATAACCCAGCACTGAACCAAGACCGAGGCGTACTGCCAGCGGCACGCAGATCACGGCCGCTGCCAAATATAAGAGTACCTGGATCATGGCGCGCCCTGTTCTGCCAGCAGGCCGGCAATACGATGTGCCAGTTCGGCGCGCATGGCTTCGCGCCGTTCTGGGTCGAGGCCGGGTGCGCCGTGCACAATCAGCGGCGGTTGCCAATCCATGCCGCAAAAGCGTGCAGTCTGCTCGACAGGTGCAATAAAGTCGCTGAAAGGACGCTGGTGCATGCCAGTTGCCGAATACGATCCTTCATCGCCGCCGGTGGTCGCAATCCACCAGCACGTTTTGTTGCGCAAGGCAGTCGCCCCTGCACCATAGGCCCAGCCACGTGTCAGGACCTGGTCGATCCAGAGCTTCATCAAGCCGGGCAAGTTATACCAATATACCGGCGCCAGCCAGACGATATGCGGCGCCGCCAGCAAGGCTGCTTGCTCGGCGGCGACATCGATATTGCCATCGGGATACATCTCATACAGCGAATGAATCGAGACATCGCTACGCAGTTGGAATACTTCCAGCAAGCCGCGGGTCGAATTGGAGCGGGATGGATAAGGATGGGCGTAGACAATATGTATTTTGGGCTCGGACTTCAGGGGCATTGCCTGTTCTCGCTAATTAGTAGGCCATCGGGCACGCAAAACCACGCAATAGGGGCCGCAGCGTGGTAGCCAGCTATCCGAACTGGACGGACAGCGCTTGCTGGGGACGTTTTGGATGTACATCGGCACAATTTCGTAACGCTGCCGGGAATGATCGATTCACGGACGCAATGTTAGCCAAAATGCACTCTGCGAGCGAAGGTATTTGCTGAGGCAGGTGTTAAAAAATAAAATGCCATGGGCGGCTGTTTTGAGCCGCGCATGACATTTCAAGCTTTCTTACTATGGATTTTCAATCTATCCAATTACCAAGCCAGCTTCAGCGATTGACGAAAGCCGGTTGCCAGCCGGCCACGGAGCGCGAGATGAATTCATCGTTTTGCAACTGGATATTGGCAATTTCCTGCAAGGCTTCCAGCGAAAATCCGGCTCGTTTTCCGGCCCGGTCCTGGATCGATAAAGAAATAAGATATTTTTGCAAGTGTTTTGGCTCACTAGCAAATTCGGAAATGCGCTTCCAGATATGCGGGTAATTTTTTTGCAGCACTTTGCGCGGTGTCAGCTGATCCAATGCGAACGGGCTTAAACCTTTGATGTGGCTTGGCTCAGGATCGGACTGGCGCATCCGTATCACGGTATCCATCGATGTATCGTGGAACGGATCGGACTTGGCCAAGTTTTGCTTGACCAGTGACGGGCGCGATATGGTTTGGTGTTCCAGAGGCAAAATAACCCGGCTGATTTGCTCCACGCTTGGCTTATTAGTCGCATCCCAGCGGATTTGCTTGATGCCAGCGGTGGTCAGGTAGCGGCTGCCAAGCGGTTCGGCCTCGGCACTGCGCATCGGGTCTACCAATTCCACGATACAGATCAGGCGCAAGGTGGCATCGTAGATGGCGTAATCGATTTTCTCTTGTGCGATTTTATTAAATTCGGCACCGCCAGGTAAGCGCTTGCTCTCACGCGGCTCCAGCAATCCGAGCATGGCTACTTTAGGGAAAATGTAAAACGCCGGCAATGCCTTGCACAAACGCAAGAAGAACTCTTGCTCACCTTTCGTTAGCAGCACTTTCGGCGCATAAGGCGGCGCGACTTTTCTGAACTTGGTCCACCAGACGTAAAAACATCCGCCCAGTAATACGCCAATTGCCAACACTGCGATGATGAAATTTTCAGACATTTTGCGGCCTCCCCTTCACACACCTCGACCCAGATAATTGAAAGCGAAGCCAGATTGCAGACAGCAAAACTGTTCCGGCACGACTTCTGGATGAATGTCATATTGCCATTGTAAAAAATATACCATTGGTCGCCATTACTCAAGCTCTGCCTGTAGCAGTTTGGACAAACTTGTGTAGACGCTTTTTGGCCACATGTGTGCGGGCGATCAAACCTGTCGTATGAATATCGCCTTAACATCCTT
>JAZKIX010000196.1:0-14277 GCA_040384645.1 Pseudomonadota bacterium
CCAAATCTTGTTGCGCCTTCAACCAGCCATATGCCGCATCTGAATTGGCGGTGAAGTTGCTTGCCGCGGCTGCTGACGTTATCGTGGCAATCCAGATGGAGCAAAATACCGCTATCACACTTAAGTATCG
This sequence comes from Pseudomonadota bacterium, assembly GCA_040384645.1. Taxonomy (GTDB): domain Bacteria; phylum Pseudomonadota; class Gammaproteobacteria; order Burkholderiales; family Burkholderiaceae_D; genus JAZKIX01. The sequence goes on from JAZKIX010000196.1 coordinate 131, forward strand.
TAAAAATTTCACATTCAACATGTTGTCGCTCCTATTTTTTATTTATTAATATGTAAGAAACATATTTGTTTTTGCTACAAGTCTCCTCCTAGATCCTCCTTTTTTTGAAAATAAACAACCGCTTTAACAGAAGGGTTCAATGTAATTGCTGATATGACTGTGGCTTGCCATGCCATCATTTTTCTTGTTTTAAGGGGTAATCAGCTATTTATGATCATAATGTAAGCGGTTACATTGATTTTAATTGAATATTTGTCTTAAATATTATCCTAAGAAAAAAATAGAATTTATTAAAAGGAATGTTTCTTTACGGATAAAAATGTAATCGTTTACATTTTGTTGGTCATGCACCCGCACGAGCCTGATGAGGTGATATGAAATCAAGCGGCCTAAGGTGTAGCGCAGATGCATTTTACAAATTGAAGTGGGTCACACAGTCTGTATGTCTACGATCCGTTCAACACGTATTCGACGAATAATGAAAAACGGCATGCCAGTCATGACATGCCGTTTTTCATTTCAACGCAGTTTTAATACTTTCGTACCACGTTTTATTTCTTGCATCCTTTACCAGTGGCAGCATCGCCAGAACAACGATAAACCCGCACATAGTCCACCACCATTTCTTGCGGGAAGGTGGTTTGCGCATTGGGTGCACCCGGCCAGTCGCCGCCGACCGCGACATTCAAAATCATGTGAAATAGTTGGTCGAACGGCGCTGCACCGCTGCCGTTCGGCGTAAACCACTCACTCTGTACTTTGGTGCCGTACAACACGTTATCAACGTACCAGCGAATTTCGCCCTGTTCCCATTCGACGCTATAGGTATAAAAATTATCCCAAATATTGGTGGGTGGAACATAGGGAGAGCCGGTATGGGAATTGTTCGGCCATGGATTGCCATAATGGATCGTGCCGTAGATGTTGTTCGCGCCTGCTGCACCTGAATTGACGGCTTCGAAAATATCGATTTCGCCACTCATTGGCCATGAACCATACAAGGATTGGGTTGGCAACATCCAGATCGCGGGCCACATGCCTTGGCCTTTCGGCATTTTGGCGCGCACTTCCATACGACCGTATTTCCAATCAGCCAGATTCTTAGTGCGTAGTCGCGCTGAGGTAAATGGCTTGCCACCATAGGCTTCCTGACGCGCCACCAGATGCAACAAGCCACCGCTGGTAAAACTATTGCTTGGACGATCGGTGTAGCACTGTTGCTCGTTGTTGCCGCCGCCATCGCAATTGACTTCATACGCCCATTTATTGGTGTCGATTGTCGCGTTAGCGAATTCATCATCCCACACCATTTGCCAGCTAGCGGTCGATACGCCAACGCCATATACCTTGAATTCAAATATCGAATAGCCCCAGTTATTGCCGGCGCTGCGCGCAGTTGCGTACATCCGCACATAACGATACGAGCCGGTGACTGACACTGAATCGGTGCGATTGCCAAAGGTGCCGCCGTTGCGGCTCGCCAATGTCGTCCAGACCGTGCCGTTGGTCGAACCCTGGATTTGATAATTGGCTGCATTGGCAGCTTCCCAATCGATCGCTACTTCAATAAGCGGGTACACCCCACCCAAGTCGACACTGATCCAGGAAGGATCAACCCCATGCGCCGATTCCCAACGGCTGCTGGCGTTGACATCGACCGCGTTCGAGGCGGCCTGACTGCTTGTGCTAGCGGTAGCAACTTTATTGGCCGCTAGATTGACCACTGCCGGCGGTTCGGTGAAGCCCATGACTTTCATAGAAAAAATCGAATAACCCCAGTTATTGCCTGCGCTGCGTTTGGTGCCTAGCATACGGACATAACGGTATGCACCGGTAACCGCCAACGTATCGCTGCGGTTGCCGAAAGTGCCACCCGTACGTGTGCTTAACACGGTCCAATTGCTGCCGTTGCTGGAACCCAGAATCTGATAGTCGGCAGCATTTGCCGCCTCCCAATCAATGATGACACTGCTTAACATGGCGGTCGCGCCTAAATCCACCTGTAACCACGAAGGATCAACCCCATGCGCCGACTCCCAGCGGGTGCTGGCGTTATTGTCGACAACATTGCTTGCGGCTTGCAAGGCGCTACTGGCGGTGACGGATTTATTCAAAGCCTGGTCGATATCTGCATAGGCTGACGTGCCCAGCAATAACAGCGCCAGCCATGTCCATTGCAAAAATAGTCTTATCTGTTTATGAAGCATTTCGATCCCCCTAGTGAATCCCTGGGCAAAGTATGAAAGTGGTTTTTTAGTGACGATTGTTGATCATGACTTTGCTAGGGCATATTTATAGATAAATTGATACGGATGTAATACGGCTTGCGGATTACCACCTTGCGTGGATGAGATTGCAAAAAATATTACATTGATATGCAGCCATCGGAATGGAAGCGTTGCCATTTTTGTTCGAAAATAAAAAGAATGCAACGAGTTTTTTGAGGGTCTGTTTGAGGAAATAGTTTTTATAACGGGGTTTCATGCAAATTTCAATTTGATTCTGCTTGAAAAATTGCCTAAATTTGATCGTGTCTGCACTGGAATCGTTGCCAATATTCAAAACAATTTTCGCTTTGGTAATGCATTTCATCTTTCTTTTTAAATGCAAAAGACTTAAAAATGTCGCGGTTGACGAGATGCGTTCATTTGCCCTGACAGTAAGGTGGAGACGGCGCTTGTATTTGCGGCAAAGGGCAGCGCGAAGGAATTGCAATATGCAAGGCCATAAGTCGTAACCCGTAGGACGCTCATAGCGAAGCGTATTACGCCGTTTAGAATGGCACCACATCTGCGCAGTAGATGAAGCGACTGCGCTACCAACCTTGGGGAATTGCACTTTCCAGTCAATCTTGAGCATGTCGCTTGCGCTAAAGTGCCACCAGCTACGCATCTCTGCCGGCAGCACATATACGGAGCAAGGTGCAATTATTATGTAAATTAGGGGAGTATGGGTCAAAACCATGCCTGTCCCGCACGGTTTTAAACGCTCTTTAATAATACGCCCCGCAGTATTATTCCGTCTTCCGGAAGCACGCCGATGCTGATCGGGCAGACCCATGGGTATCGTCAGCAGGCGCAGCAATGGCCAGAACGATGTGCGCTACTGGCACAAGGATCATCTGGGGGCGATTGTGGCGATTGCCGATAGTGTGCAGGTACGGTAATCGAGCGGTTTGCTTCGACGCTGTCGGCCGTGTCCAGCAAGCTGTCAACGTGATTGCTTCGCCTTATGACGGCCAGGAATACAACCGTTACAGTTATGTCCACAATAATCCGCTGACCTTTACTGACCCCACCGGGCACTACATTTCCGGAGCTGCTGTTGCATACGCAATGGTCGCTATTTGTGGGGCGTATGTTGCTGAAATGATCGACACTAAGACTGCCACCACCCTGTCGTCGATTGTCGTGGCGGCAGGGCTTGAGCCTAGGGGCACATTTGGTGAGGCGGGGGTGACAGGCGTTATTGGCGGTAATGCTTTCCTTAGCTCGGTGGCAGCGGGTTTTGCGGCAGGCGGGATTGCGGGCGGTAATATTAATAGTGTGATGCAAGGCGCGTTCACTGGCGCGCTGTTTTATGCGGGCAATATTGCACAGGGTTGCAGGGGCAGGCAGCGTGACTAGCGTCGGGTTGCATGCGGTTGCCGGTTGTGCCAGCGGTCGCGGAGAAATTATTTGGCTCTAGTGCGAACACCGCCAACATTAGGTCTGTAATTGATAGAGTTAGCACTGGCGTACTCAGAAGCGTTGAGGACATTACAAGAGCACTTGGACATTGAGAAGCTATATGAATGATAAAAAACTAATCGAATCTTTGCGAACAGACGGACGCGTCAGTGACGAGCATGTCACACGTTGGGCCGAGGCTGCCGGGTTGATGGCTGCGATAGACGCTATAGGTCGAGACGGTGTAAATGCAATTGTAAAAATTGATGGTGCTCGAACAGATGGTCAAGTTTATACAATCGTACTGTCAGGAGCTAAGCTAGGTGAATCATTCTTTCGTAGAGATGGAAGTGATCTATTAAGCCTGCTACAAGACGCAATAGAGTTTTACAGGTCCACAGTTTGGTTAAAATAATATTTATCGTTATCGTCCTATCCAAATAAAAAAAGGAAAAATAGCAAATGAAGAAAATGGGGTCGGCTCTCTTAAGAAATACCTGCAAGTAACTGATTTAAAATGCTTTTTTAAAGATCGTAACCCGTAGCGCTATTAGCGAAGCGTGTTACGCAGCATGGAATGGCACTACCTGCGACGCAATAGATGCCGTAAGGAGAGCATCCATTCCATTGCCCTACTGAGCCTGGGGAATTGCTGTCAATATTGAGAATCTCGCTTGCGCTAAAGTTTTACCAGCCCGACATCTCTACCGGCATCACATACGCGTAACAGGGCATTGTTGTTTTGAACAAATAGGGGAGTATAGGTAAAAACCATGGCTATCCCGCACAGCTTCATTGCACCTTTAAAAATACATGCGGCAGTATTTTTATTGCAGCCCGGGAGTCAGGCAGCAATAAATTCACCCTGACTTCGGTAGGTCATCAATAACTTCTCTACCTGTAGGATCAAAATAGAATTTGACAATTTTTCTTAGTAGCTTAAAGGCGTGGCGCGTGCAAAATTCATTAACCGAATAATAAACAATGTCAATTGTTTATTATAAAGAATTATTCTTCTCTATTTTGAAAAATAAAATTTGACAATTATTTGTCGTTCCAGCATCCATTTTCTTATCTTTATCGAATTTAGGCTTCTACGCTGGCTCCCCGAAATTTCGTCACACCAAGTCGGGGCCCCCACAGAATTTGGAAAAAATAGTACGCTAAGCTTGAAAATGGCTGTTGAGCACTCTGGTCAATGACGGAAATGGTCTAACGTACCGTTTCCGATTGTTCAACCAATCCGACATGGTTTCACGTACTAAACCGTCCCTGGAGCCGAAGCTAGTACGGGACAGACAAAAACCAGAGCGTCTGGAAATAACTGTTTGGCGTCAAGCCGCGCCGCTGCTGGCTTTGCGCTTGTGCTGGAAAAATCTGGGGCTCCGGCTTACATCCCATGTATAACGAATCTTGGCAGACGCAAAAAAAGGCGGTGGAAAATGTATCTTGGTAAGCTAAAAAATGCGCATTTACTAATTGCTTTTTGCGGGGCGGTAGGTGTGTGCGGCTTAGCTCAGCGTTGGGCATCAGAATGACAACTGCAATCATCGCATCGATACTCGCCGGGTGCGTGCTAACCATTGTTGCTGCATTTCAAGTGTTGCTTGCACTTGCGATGCCCTTTGGCAATGCTGCGTGGGGCGGAACGCACCGTGTCTTGCCGCCTCACCTTAGGCTTGCGAGTGTAATTTCTGTTGTTCCGTTGGCTTTAGCTGTATGGATCGTTCTCGCCAGCACTGGGGTGGCTACGTCGCCCTGGCAACCCGCCACACTACGTGCTGGAACGTGGTTCGGCTTTGCCATCTTTGCATTGAGCACTGTCGGCAACATCTTCTCGAAGAGCCGTATCGAGCGCATGGTTATGACGCCCATCGCCTGTGTTTGCTCGGTTTGTTTCCTCATTGTGGCACTCTCTGATAATTCTTAGCCCATTCATGCTGACGCCCGCGCCGGAAAGCTCGAACTGTGCTTGACCGGGAAGCACTCTTGGTCGAACGGGACTTGAGGTGACAAAATTTTCGGGGGCCAGCGTAGAACCCCAATTTATTGCTGAAATAACAAGGAACGGGCGTGGCGAAAGAAAATTGCTGCTGCGCCCCAAGTATTAATGACAACCGCCGCTATGTGTACCCAAGTTCTTCGGCAAGCTGTCGTCCGCACTAGCGAGCCCTTGCAAGATGCCGCAGTTTTTTGCCGCTTGCGAAGTCAGGCAGGTTTTGCGCAACTGCTGCAACTGGTCGGCCAGGCCCTTTAGTTGCTCAATGCGGTCCTCTACATGGCCAATATGCTTGTCCAGCAATATATTAACCTCACCGCAATTGTCGTCAGGCGCGTCGCGAAAGCTGAGCAGGACACCGATCTCCTCCAAGGTCATGTCAAGAGAGCGGCAATGGCGTATGAATTGCAAGCGCTCGACGTGAAATTCGTCGTATAGACGGTAGTTATTTTCCGACCGTGCCGGAATCGGCAATAAACCTTTGCGCTCGTAATTGCCTAGCTTCATTGGCAACGTTCATCTAAATATCGACAATAAAAAAGCCTTGCGCTAAGGCAAGGCTTTTTTATTGCGAACGCATTTGGCAAACTACTTTTTCATCGTCAAATTTTGTTTGAATTGTCCGATGCAATTTCGATTCGACAATTGAAAAAACTCAGGCCAGATTGCCGGCGACAAATTCCCAGTTGACCAGTCCCCAGAAAGTTTCTACATACTTAGCGCGCAGATTGCGGTAGTCGATGTAGTAAGCATGTTCCCACACGTCGCAGGTCAGCAAAGGCTTGTCGCTGCCGGTCAGCGGGCAACCAGCGTTGGAAGTGTTGACGATATCGACCGAGCCATCGGCCTTTTGTACCAGCCAGGTCCAGCCGGAGCCAAAATTGCCGACGCACGACTTGGTGAATTCTGCCTTGAAATTGTCGAAGGACGTCCACTTGGCATTGATCGCATCGGCCAGCGCGCCGGTTGGTGCGCCGCCGCCATTGGGTTTCATGCCGTTCCAGTAGAAGGTGTGATTCCAGACTTGGGCTGCGTTGTTGAATATGCCGCCGGACGATTTTTTGATGATTTCTTCGAGCGAGGCGTTTTCGTGCTCGGTACCCTTGATCAGGTTATTGAGGTTGGTGACATAGGCTTGATGATGTTTGCCGTAGTGATATTCCAGCGTTTCTTTGGAAATGTGGGGAGCCAATGCATCCATTGCATACGGAAGGGCGGGCAGGGTATGTTCCATGGTGATTCCTTTCTGTTGTTCGGTTGAGAAGATGTTCTTTTTGAAATCGCGCTCATTGTAAAACGGATAGCGATTGGACGCAGCCTCCAGATCGGCTATTCCAAACTGGTTTGGACCGTGGCGATGCCGATTTGTGCACTGCCTTGCGCCAGCCGCAGGGTGAGATTTTGTCGAGGCTGCAATTGCGCTGGCGCGCGCAGCACGCGGCCTTGTTGATCGGTGACGATGGCATAGCCGCGCTCCAGCGTGCGTTGCGGGTCGAGCAGTTCTAGCTGCGTTGCCAGCGAAGTCAGGCGATCCCGGCGTTGCCGCAATTGGGTTGAAATCCTGGCGCAAAAACGTTTGCTTTGCGTGTCTAGATGGGCCCGCAAGTATTGGGTGTCGGGGCGATGGGAATTGAGTTTGACTCGCAGTTGACCCAGGTGGAAAGTGGCGATCTGGAGCGGCGCCCGGCTGGCATGGCCCAGTTGCAGGGACAAAGTCTGGAGCCGGAGTCGCTCGCGCCGGATGGTGGCGTTCGGGCTGATCAGGCGCCTTGCGTACCAATCGACGGTCTGGCCGGCTGTGCCAAGGCCGCGTTGCATGGCGCGGTGCAGGCCCAAGGCATGCGTTTGCAATGCCGCCAGCCAATCAAGTCGGGGCGTAGCGGCCATTTCCGCTGCCGCCGTCGGCGTCGGCGCCCGTAAGTCGGCACTAAAGTCGGCAATCGTAAAATCGGTTTCGTGGCCGACCCCGACAATGACTGGCATACGGGCGCGGACAATGGCACGTGCCACGACTTCTTCATTAAACGACCATAAATCTTCGATACTGCCGCCGCCCCGGCATACCAGCAAGACATCGCATTCGGCACGTCTTGACGCGGTATCGATGGCCAAAGCGATTTTTTCTGCGGCGCCCTGTCCCTGCACCGGCGTGGAATAGAGCACGATGCGGACATGCGGCGCCCGCCGCTGCAATGTGGTCAAGATATCGCGCAAGGCGGCGGCTTGCGGGCTGGTGACAATGCCGATGGTTTTGGCGAACAGCGGGAGCGGGCGTTTGCGGGTGGGATCGAACAGTCCTTCGGTGGCCAATTTTTCTTTCAGGCGCTGGAACGCTTCGTACAAATTGCCGACGCCGGCCCGGCGGATCGCTTCAACGCTGAGTTGATAATCGCCGCGCGGCGCATACAGCGTCACCAGGGCGCGCACTTCGACCTGATCGCCTTCGCGCGGATTGAAGCCGGCGTATTGGGCGCGGCCGCGGAACATCACGGCACGCACTTGTGCCGCATCGTCTTTCAAAGTGAAATACCAATGGCCCGACGCTGCCCGGGTGAAATTGGATATTTCGCCGGCGATCCAGGTCAACGGGAAACTACGCTCCAACATCCGCGCCACCGCTTGATTTAATGCCGAAACGGTCACGACCGGCGGGCCAATGCTGGGGTTTTCTGAGGTGGTATTAGGGTTCATGCGGTTTCTCAAGAGGAAAGCTGTCCACAGGCGCGTCAAATCGACTTCATTAAGCCGACCTTGTATAACTGTGAAAAACGGACGGGTAAGTCGTTGATTTTAAGTGTTAAAATTTTCCAAGGGGAAAGTGTTTAGGACAATATGTTCCATTTTTCTGGTTCTTGACTGTTTTGTTCAACACTTATTCACAAAGTTATCCACAGAAAGTCAAGATTCTAGCTAACAGCGACGCCGGCTTTTTCCGCGAGCGTCAAACCAATAAAAAAATACAATCATGCGTCTTCGATCCCTCGTATTTGGTAACGATCCGGCCCAGGCATTAAGGATCAACCGTTTCTTCTTAGGCAGTAGTGCGTATTTGCATGTAGCGGCGCTAACCGCGTATGCAATGTGGCATGGCTTGTTGCCCGATTTCCCACAATGGGCTTTGCTGATCGTGCCACTTATCCCGATAGTATTTTTTTATGCCCTGTTCCGCTCCGGTTTCAATCTGCGTTTCAAGGATAAAAGTCTGGCCATCCCGCAACTGAGCTATTCCACGCTATCGTTTATTTTCGTTCTCTATTTTGCTAATGAAGCACGCGGTGCTTTGATGATTTTGTACGTGACCATGCAGATGGCCAGTTCGTTCAAGCTACCGCGACGCCAGTTTTTTATCATGGGAATTTTGCCCATCGTCATATTGGGGGGCATGATTTTTTTGCAAACCAACGACGGCCGCACGCAACGTTACACGCCGGTTGAAATCATGCAATTGATGGCGTTGGCGTGCGTGATTCCATGGTTTTCTTATGTCGGCGGCTACATTAATCGAAAGCGCGACGAATTGCACCTTGCCAATGCAAAACTGGGGCAGGCCCTGTTCGACAATATCGAATTAGTCGATCAGCTGCGCAAGCAAAAACATATTGCCGAATCGGCCAATCTGGCGAAGTCCCGTTTCTTGGCGGCGGCGAGCCACGATTTACGCCAGCCGTTGCATGCCCTGACGCTGTTTGTGGCGCAATTAAGAGGCGCCGGTAATAGTGCCGACAATGGCGATATCGTGGCAAAAATAAGCTCCTCCGTCACCGCCATCAATGAATTGTTTGATGATTTGCTCGATATTTCCAAGCTCGATGCCGGCATGGTTAATCCAAAATTGTCGGATTTCCCGGTAAGGCAACTTTTAAAGCGCCTGGAAAACACCTTCGACCACATCACCTTGAAAAAACACCTGCGCTTGCAACTGCGTGCCGATGACCTATGGATTCGTAGCGAGCAGATCTTGTTGGAGCGGATATTGATGAACCTGGTGTCGAATGCCGTACGCTGTACCGAGCGCGGGGGCGTCTTGATCGCTTGCCGCCGTCGCGGGGATTTTTTACGGATTGAAGTATGGGATAGCGGACGTGGCATTCCCGAGGACCAGCAACGCGAGATTTTCAGGGAGTTTTACCAGATCACCAACACCGGTAGTGAAGAGACGGCCGGGCTCGGTTTGGGCTTGGCCATTGTGGAGCGCTTGTGCGGCATCCTCAAACATCCGATCGAGGTGCGTTCTGTCGTGGGTAAAGGCTCGCGCTTTAGCGTAACGGTGCCGATCGTGGCACCGCTTGCACCTGCTGCACAAGTGCAGACCCCGGTCGCGGTTTTGTTGGGTGACTTCGATCAAGCCAGAGGTAAATTAATCGTGGTAATCGATGATGAAATATTAGTGCGTGAAGCCATGCGCGGCCTGTTGCATAGTTGGGGTTGCGAGGTGATCCTGGCAGAATCGGCAGATACTGCGCTCGATAGCCTTGTGGGAAATGGCAGAACGCCTGATTTGATTATTTCGGATTATCGCTTGCTCGACGGCCAGAATGGCATCGCTGCCATTGAACGGATTCGCGCCGTGACCCAGACCAATGTGCCAGCCTTCTTGATCAGCGGCGGTACTGGTGTTGACCAGCTACGCAAAGTACATGCGCTTGGCTACACCATGTTGCACAAGCCGGTCACGCCGCTTAAATTGCGGGCGCTACTTAACCAGCATTTGGCCTGACTTAATATTTAAATTATGTGACTGATCGCGCCATCATGGGCGGAATATAAATATTGCCGGCAAAAACCAGACGCAGGGCATTGAGCATTTCATCTCGTTCAGTCGATTTAGGGATGAAGCCGACAGCACCCAGTTCCAGCGATTTAACGGCTAGTTCAGGCTCGTTGTTGGCTGACATGACCACAATTGAAGTCAAGGGACGACGCTGGCGGAAGACATCGAGCAATTCAAATCCATCGCCGTCAGGCAGACTCAGGTCAAGTAAGACCAGATCCAAATCTGGGTGCTCGTCAAAGCGCAGTAGGGCTTGCGCGCAATTCCAGGCTTCCATCATCAAGGCGTCGTCAGTCAATTCACCGATCACGCCACGCAAGGCATCGCGGATCAGTGCATGATCGTCGATCAACAGGATTTTCATGCTTTCTTGCAGCAGGCAAGCGGCGGTCGCTGCCGTCATTTGCTTGCCGTCGTCGTCCTTGACACGTTCGATGCTGGCAGTAAAACGATAGCCTGCGCCGGATACGGTAGTGATCATCGCCGGGTCAAGTACCTTGCGCAAGATGGACATTTGTTTATGCAGATTGTTTTCTTCGACCACCAGGTTAGGCCAGACGGTGTCGATTAAATCGGTTTTAGTGAGTAACTTGCCTTCATTGTCGAGCAGGGTCGTCAAGAGATCGAAGGCACGCGAACCCAGCATGGCGTCTTGCCCTTCTACCAGCAAGCGTCGTTCGACTGGCTGCAATTCGAAGCGACCAAATCGATAAGGTTGATACGGGGAATTTGCCAGAGAAATCATGTGGTTTCCATAACGCCAGTCCGTAGGTGAAGCGGTTCACTAAGCGTTAAATTATAGCCATCTTTGTTTAAATAAATAGATAAATTTTAGTTTTTATGTCGATCAAACTCCCTGCCTCTCACCAATCAAGCTGCCTATTTGCACACTGGCGCCGTTACTTGATAGCGATATCAGATGGGGTATGTGCCAATTGGTATGCTAACCCGCAGGTATCTATTGCGGCTTCAAAAATACATATGGGAGTATATTTGACGTTTAAAGCGCGTTTCAGGCCTCACCGAGCGCAATCGAAATGGGCAATTTAATTATCCACAGGCGTCGTCACGACACCGAACTGGGAAACGGATCGGCATCATTTGTGAGCAGCTTTAAAAACTTGTTACTTATCAATGACTTGAGTTAAGCCTCCCCGGCTTACTCACAAACTTATCCACAAAATATGTGCAGAACTTTTTTCCCAGCATTCCGGTCTGCAACATAGGCAAGACTTGCCGACAACCGCTCAACACGTTACATTGCGGCATCCCAGTTTTTCAATCCTTTCATCCACCTATTCAAGGAGCCCCTTTTGCTCGCCATTATTCAAGCTGCAGGTTGGCCTATCTGGCCATTGTTGATTGCGTCGCTGGTCGCGATGACCCTGATCGTCGAACGTTTATTGTATTTGCGCCGCAGCCGTATCTTGCCGCGCCAGTTGCTCGATGAAGTGGTGCGGGTCTTTCACAACGGCAAGATCAATAAGGAAGTGATCGACAAACTGGAACAAAATTCACCGCTCGGTCGCGTTCTTGCTTCCGGTCTGCGCAATGTCGATGCGCCGCGCGAAGTGATGAAGGAATCGATTGAAGAAGCCGGTCGCGGTGCAGCACATGAACTGGAACGCTTTTTGACCTCCTTGGGCACGATTGCCACGCTGGCGCCTTTGATGGGTTTGTTCGGCACGGTGGTCGGAATGATTGAAATTTTCGGCGCTCAAAATTCAACCGGCACCAATCCGGCGCAACTGGCGCATGGTATTTCGGTTGCGCTCTACAACACGGGATTCGGGTTGGCGATTGCCATGCCGGCGCTGGTTTTTTACCGCCATTTCCGTGCCCTGGTCGATAGTTTCGTGGTCGATATGGAGCAGCAAGCGGTGAGATTCGTCGATATCGTGCACGGCGCACGTAAATCCTGATCGAGGTTGCCAGATGAATTTTCGCAAGGGCAAGGGTCGTGAAGACCCCGAAATCAACCTGATCCCGTTCATCGACGTGTTGCTGGTGATCCTGATTTTCTTGATGGTTACCACCACTTACAGCCGATTTACAGAATTGCAAATCACCTTGCCGACCGCTGATGCCGAGAAGGCAATGGAGCGACCGTTCGAGATCAATGTCGGGGTCGACCCGCAAGGCAATTACGCCATCAATAACCAGCGTGTGTCCGCCTCTGATGTTGCGAGCCTGGCAGACGAATTGAAAAAAGCAGTGGAAGCCGGTCCTGTTGGTGGTGGCGACAAGAAAGATCCAGTCGTCATTATTAACGCCGATGCGTCGGCCGTGCATCAGCGGGTGATCAATGTGCTGGAAGCTGCACGTATGAGCGGCGTGGACAAGATTACGTTTGCGGCACAGGTGAGCAAATAAGGCGGTCTTCGCTGTATTTTTACATGGAGTTTGACGTTGTAATCGGCGTGAATATCACGGTATTTAAGGGGTATATGCCAAAATATAGCCCGATGCGCGCATTATTATTGGCTCGGATTTTATACTGTGTGGAGTATGTTTTTGGTGTTTTTGCACCGAATCGCGCCGTGCCTAAGTGGGATTTCATGCTGTGAGCAGTCATCGTGCAGTTGAAACCGGCTTGATGCGACATTGGATGCGGCGCAGTTGGCTGGCCTGTTTGCTGTGGCCGGTTTCAATTCTATTCGGTGCGGTAGCGGCATTCAGGCGGCGACTGTATCGGTCAGGGATGCTCAAATCCGGCAGACTGCCGGTTCCGGTCATCGTGGTAGGCAATATTTTTATCGGCGGTACCGGCAAAACCCCACTGACGTTGTGGTTGGTGGCAGTTTTGCGCGAGGCAGGTTATACCCCGGGCGTCATTTCGCGCGGTTATGGGACAAAGGCCCTAGCGCCCCGCGCGGTAACGGTGGCATCTTTACCGGCAGAAGTGGGCGATGAGCCCTTGCTCATCGCGCAACGCAGCCATGCGCCGATGATGGTGGGACGCAATCGGCTCGCTGCCGGCAAGGCATTGCTGGCAGCTTATCCTCAGGTCGACATCATCGTCTCCGATGACGGACTGCAGCACTATGCGTTACAGCGCGATATCGAGCTGGTGTTATTCGATGCACGCGGCGGCGGTAATGGCTGGCTGTTGCCGGCCGGCCCCTTGCGCGAGCCGATGACGCGCCAGCGTGACTTTACCGTGATTAACGGCGGTGGCAATACGGATACAAAAGGGCAGGGCGTCGCCGGTTTTGCGATGCAGCTAGAAGGCATATTTGCCGAGCAACTGGCTGACCGTTCTCAAAAAATAGCGCTGAATAGTTGGGCCGAGCCAAGCGCAGCAAAACGCATCGTGGCAGCCGCCGGGATCGGCAATCCGGGACGATTTTTCAATACCTTGCGTGCTGCAGGATTGCGCTTCGATGCATTGCCGTTGCCGGATCACTACGATTTTTCCAACAATCCATTTGCTGGCATCGCCGCCGACACGATCCTGATAACCGAGAAGGATGCAGTAAAATGTATTCAATTCGATCACTTTAAAAACGACCCGCGCTTATGGGTTGTGCCGGTTACGGCGTGTATTGACGGGCCGCTTGCCCAACAAATTCTGGAGAAATGCCGTGGATGCTCGATTGCTTGATGTGTTGGTTTGCCCACTCTGCAAGGGACCGCTTCAGTACGACAAGAAGACGCAAGAACTGATTTGCCGGCCCGATAAACTGGCTTACCCGATTCGCGATGGTAT
>JAZKIX010000197.1:0-4775 GCA_040384645.1 Pseudomonadota bacterium
AGTTGCGTAGGGGAATCGCCAAGCTGGTTAAGGCACTGGATTTTGATTCCAGCATCCGAAGGTTCGAATCCTTCTTCCCCTGCCATTAAATCCAGATCACTGGCCTTGCCAGACCATCAATTTAAATGAGCAAGCCGCCAATGCAAGACGACCATCGTCATGTGTTGGCGGCTTTTCAAGCTTTTAACGCACCCATTCTGAGGCATTCATGGCGAACGAAAACCTGATGGTTTTTACCGGCAACGCAAATCCGGCGTTGGCCGTCGGTGTCGCAGAACAACTCGGCATTCCCCTTGGCAAAGCAGTCGTCTCCAAGTTTTCAGACGGCGAAGTCATGGTCGAGATCAATGAGAATGTACGCGGCAAGGATGTCTTCGTGCTGCAATCGACTTGTGCCCCGACTAACGATAGTTTGATGGAAATCATCTTGATGGTCGATGCCCTGAAACGCTCATCGGCTGGCCGCATCACTGCCGCAATCCCCTATTTCGGTTATGCCCGCCAAGATCGCCGTCCCCGTTCGGCACGGGTCGCGATTTCGGCCAAGGTGGTGGCCAATATGCTGGAAAAAGCCGGCGTCGAACGGGTCTTGATCATGGACTTGCATGCGGACCAGATTCAAGGGTTTTTCGATATCCCGGTCGATAATATCTATGCCTCGCCACTGCTGCTGGGCGACTTACAAAAGAAAAATTACGACGATCTGCTGGTCGTCTCGCCCGACGTCGGTGGCGTGGTGCGCGCCCGCGCCCTGGCCAAGCGCCTCGGCTGCGACCTGGCGATCATCGACAAACGCCGTCCTAAAGCCAATGTGTCCGAAGTCATGAACATCATCGGCGAAGTCGAAGGCCGCAACTGCGTCATCATGGACGATATGGTCGATACCGCCGGCACCTTGACCAAGGCTGCCGAAGTATTGAAAGAGCGCGGCGCCAAGAAAGTCGTCGCCTATTGCACCCACCCCGTGTTGTCGGGCCCAGCCATCGAACGCATCGCCAATTCACCGCTGGACGAACTGGTCGTGACCGACACGATTCCACTGTCCGAAGCTGGCAGGGCTTGTAGCAAAATCCGCCAATTGACCTGCGCGCCCTTGCTGGCGGAAACTTTCCGCCGCATTACCAAGGGCGATTCCGTGATGTCCTTGTTTGCCGAGCAATAGAAAAAGTTTTTTAGTGCAGCATTGCTGCGCTTTATTGTGAATCCCCTGGTCGCGGGGGATTTTTACCGCAGGGCTGAGGGTATGCCTGAAGTCCCGCAATCAACGTTGTACTTATCGGAGTTTCAAAATGAAAGTTATCGCATTCGCACGCACTGAACAGGGGACCGGAGCGAGCCGCCGCCTGCGTCTTGCCGGGCAAACCCCAGGGATCATCTACGGTGGCACCGGCGTGCCAGCGAGCATCAAGCTCGATCACAACGCGCTGTACCATGCCCTGAAAAAAGAAGCCTTCCACTCATCGATCTTAGATCTTGAAATCGACGGCGTATCGCAACAAGTTTTGCTGCGCGACTTCCAAGTCCATGCGTACAAACAACTGGTATTGCACATCGATTTTCAACGCGTTGATGCCAACCAAAAGATCCACGTCAAAGTGCCGTTGCACTTTGTCAATGCAGAAATTTCGCCTGCAGTGAAATTGGCTGGCGCCATCGTCAGTCACGTGATGACTGAATTGGACATTAGCTGCTTGCCAGGCAAATTGCCTGAGTTCGTTACTGTTGATTTGGCAACACTCGATGTCGGTCATTCGATTCACTTGTCCGATTTGGTATTGCCAGAAGGCGTTACAGCCATCGCTCACGGCGACAACCAAACCGTGGCAACTGCATCGATCCCTGCTGGTCACGCTGCTGCTGAACCAGCACCTGCGGCAGCTGCGCCGGCCGCAGCTGCAAAACCTGCAGCCGCTGCCAAGCCAGCTGCGAAGAAGTAATTTGACATTTAATTTTGGTGGCTTTTTTTGCCAAGTTATTCCGTCATTAGCCGTATCGCAAAAAACCCGCCTTTACGGCGGGTTTTTTGTTGCCTGCGGATTTGGAGCACATGTCCTGGCGTCAGCGCTACACCCATCAGCGCTGCCAAATAGGGGGGGTATATGGTAAAACAAGTACTAATCCGCAGGCTTTTAAAGGGCTATTTTTATTACTAGGGGCAGTATATTTCGCTCTTCAAAGCTGGCAAAATGGCTAGTTTCACCGCACCCCATTCAATTTAAAACCTCATGCCCATTCGTCTTATCGTCGGCCTCGGCAATCCCGGTTTGGATTACGAGCAAACGCGTCACAATGCAGGCTTCTGGCTGGTCGACAACCTGGCTAACTCACTGCCTGCTTGCCGTCTGCAACGCGAATCACGCTTCAACGCACTGGTGGCAAAAACCGCAATCGCCAAACAAGAAGTCTGGTTGCTCGAGCCGCAAACGTTTATGAACCGTTCCGGCCAGTCGGTCGGCGCGCTGGCGCGCTTTTACAAAATCGCGCCAGACGAAGTGCTGGTGGTACATGACGAACTCGACCTTGCGCCGGGCATAGGCAAATTAAAAAAAGGTGGCTCCTCCGGTGGCCACAACGGCTTGAAAGATATCACCGCCGCCCTCGGCACCCAGGATTACTGGCGCATGCGGATCGGCATCGGCCACCCGCGCGTCTTAAATCTACAGCAAGCGGTGGCCGACTTTGTGTTGCACCGGCCGCGCAAGGACGAACAAATCCTGATCGAGCAAACCATCGAACAATGCCTGCACGTCATCCCGCTCTTGTGCGAAGGCAAATTCGAGGCGGCGACCATGCAATTGCATACCGCAAAATAAGATGACGCCAATGCCAGTTTCAACGCCCATGTACTTATCCGCCATCCACCAAAAGAGCGCCCCATGTCTTTAAACCTTATTCTGGAAGGCATGGCTTTAACGCCTGCCAATCGTGCCAGCGCGCCTTTGTGCGAACTGGTCGCCGCCTTGCGGCCTAAAAACCCACGCGATATCGCACAGGCAACCCACAATCTGCAAGCGCTGTGTTATCTGCTGAAAACCCAGCCGGCGCTGGCCAATGCCCTGCGTGAATACCTGGTCGAAATGATCGGCTCGCGCAAACTGGTGCATTTGATGACCGACACTGGCATCACCAAAAACCTCGGCTTCTGGAGCGCAGTGTGGCAGCGCATCCATCACAAATGGCTGCCGCCGATCATCAATGATGAATACCTGAAAGATGTGTTTGGCCAGATTTTTTGCAATACCGATGACTGGCATTGGGTGTGCGGCGTAGACGATGCGCTCTGGGGTGAGTTTTTCCGCGCCCTCAATTTCCGCGCTTACAGTATTCGTCCTCTGCATGGCGCCGTAGTGCAAGAATTACTGGCGGCGGTGCAGGTGCTGTCATACCGCATCACCGCCATCGGGCTAGAGCCGGAATTGGTACGCAATCACCCGGCCATCGAGCGCTTTGAATCGCCTTTCCTGAGCCAGAATCAAGAGATCAATAATTACCTTGCGCGTTATCGCGACTGGCTGGTAGAGCGCAAGGCCGAGCGCGAAGACTGCCGCCATATCGATGTTTTATTGGCCCAGTGCGAAGATGTACTGGTCAAGATCCAACGCAGTGCCACGCGACAAGGCATCTCGGTTAGTCTGACCCGCCTGTTGCTGCGCCTGACCGAAAGCATCTCGCGTCTGCGCACCCTACTCATTTTGCTCGATGTCGATAGCGCAGTCGATACCGTGCCGCTGGTGGTGCGCTGTTTCAAGGAACTGGTCCACGCCGAAAACATCAAGAACAACTTGTCCGAACTATTCGGCAGCAACACCAAGTTGCTAGCCATGCAAGTGACCGAACGCGCCGGCCGCAGTGGCGACCATTACGTCACCTCCACCCGCCGCGAATGGTGGGACATGCTGCGCTCGGCGGCCGGTGGCGGCTTCATTGTCGGTTTCATGGCAACCCTTAAATTGCTTACTACCAAGCTGGTGCTGGCACCGGTCGGTTACGCCTTCCTGTTCAGTCTGAACTTTGCCAGCGGTTTCATACTGGTGCACATGTTGCACTTTGCGATCGCCACCAAGCAGCCAGCCATGACGGCTGCGCGGATCGCGGCGGCAATTGATCAGGGCAAGCAAAAGCTCGACGATCTGGCCGACCTGGTGGTGCGCGTCATCCGCTCGCAATTGATCGCCATTGTCGGCAATATTGCGCTGGCCGTACCCACGGCCTATGCCATCGCCTGGACCTGGTACGGCATCACCGGCAAGCATTTGGCTGATCCGGCCAAGGCCATGCATCTGCTACACGAAATTGATCCGTTTTTCATTCAGACCCTACCGTTCGCTGCCATCGCTGGGGTTTTCCTGTTTCTAGCAGGATTAATATCCGGTTATTACGATAACAAGGCTGCCTACAACGATATCCCGGCGCGCTTACGCCAGTTGCCTTGGCTCAAGGCCGTACTGGGAGAGGCAAGACTAGCCAAGTTTACCGATTACATTAGCCACAACCTGGGCGCACTCGCGGGCAATTTTTTCTTTGGCATCATGCTCGGCACGATCGGCACGTTGGGTAGCTTTTTCGGCTTGCCTCTCGATATCCGTCACGTCACTTTCGGCAGTGCCAATTTTGCCTTCGCCGTGGTCGGCTTGAATCATGCCCTGAGCTGGCAGCAAGTGGCAACATCGCTGTCAGGCATCGGCTTGATCGGCTTAACCAATCTAACTGTCAGTTTTTCTCTGGCACTGATGGTGGCGCTGCAATCGCGCCGCATCAGTTTTGGCAAGGGTCGA
>JAZKIX010000197.1:4785-17243 GCA_040384645.1 Pseudomonadota bacterium
GTATGGCAACGTTTTTGCTCACGGCCAGGCGATTTTTTCTATGCGCCAAAAGATGTACCGTCGGGCGAGAACATCGCAATCGCCGCCGCGCCAGCCGAGCAAAAATAGTCTGTTACGCTCACTGCCGCTCACTAACCTTGGTGAGCGGCAGGCTTTGCAGCAGGCAAAATAGGATTTCGAATACGGCAAATCCCAGTATCAGCGCGCTGGCACCGTGCATCACGGCATAAATTTGCCAGCTCGCAAACAGCAAGCGCGCTACCGCGTCATAGCGTCCAAACACGACCTGCGGATCACGAATCCGCACCACAGCCCAAATCGTCACCACTACACCTAGCATATTGCCCATCAAAACATGCATTGGCGCAAAGGCAGGAAAATCACCCGCCAAACCTAAGGCTTGCGCCAGCCAAGACAGGTTGGCGTAGATCAAGGCAAAGGTCCAGGGTGTCGCAAATCCAATGGTCACAATCAAGTCATACCAGGCGCTGGCTAGAACGATACGGCGGTACTGTGCAGCATGAATCATGGCATCTCCAAATGGTTTATCAATCGAATCAATAATGTAAACCGTGGAGTGTGCTTGAAGGTCAAGCACATTTTGTGTCATGCGCATTCAGTGGCTCCATGCAAATTGGACAACTGGCAGAACAGAGCGGCCTGGACAGCGGATGCTGCTCAACTGCTGAGCAGCATCGACACCGCCCGACAACTCAGGAATAGTTTATTGCGCGAGCTGCCGCTCACTTCCTTGCTCACTTCCTTTTTGAATTGGCAGGCTTTGCAGGATGCAAAACAGGATTTCGAATACGGCAAATCCCAATATCAGCGTGCTGGCACCGTGCATCACGGCATAAATTTGCAAGCTCGCGATCAGCAAGCGCGCTACGGCGTCATACCTTCCAAAAAGCGTCTGCGGATCACGGATCCGCACCACCGCCCAAAGCACGCTCACCGCACCGACCATATTAGCCATCATGACGTGCATAGGCCCAAAGGCCGGTAAATCGCCCGCCAGCCCCCACGTCTGCGCCGCCCATTGCATCACGCCAAATATCGCGGCAAAAGTCCACGGCGTCACAAAGCCAATGGTCACAATCAAGTCATACCAGCCGCTGACAAGAACGATACGGCGATAGTGTGTAGCGAGGATCATGGTGTCTCCAGTTAAATGAGAATTTATCAATTGAATCAATCGAATAAACACGGTAGACACTGGTGTACACTCAAGGGTCAAGTACATTTTTCTCGATATTTTGGTCGAATATTTTCAGGAGCCTCCATGCAGATCGGACAATTGGCAGAACAGAGCGGGCTGAGCCGCGACACCCTGCGCTTTTATGAAAAATGCGGCCTGATCAAATCAGCGCGCAGCGGCAATGGCTACCGGGTTTATGCAGACGATACGACGCAATTGCTCACCTGCATCCGTACCGCCCAACAGCTCGGCTTCAGTCTGGCTGAAATCAGCCAGAGCCTGGAAGGACTGTGGAGTTCGCAAGTGCCGGAACAGGTCATCGTCAACCTGCTGGCGCTCAAGGTCGAAGTGATCGATGAAAAAATAGAAACGCTGTTACAGCTGAAACTGGACCTGCTGGAAAGAATCCGCTTGAGCGCCCTTGAGCCTTGCAGCCTGTCAGCGCAAATGCAAAAAATTCGTGCCGAACAAGCCAAATATGCCGATCAGGATCAAATAAATGGCGACAATAAAATTGAGTAGCTTTGGCATCACCAGTATCAAGATGCCGGCGATCAAAGACATGAGCGGCATGATGCTTAAATGTACATTCATAGTGTCCTTTGTGTGTTTGAAATCATGGATGAAGGGGAATCGAAGCCAACGCACGGGTGCGCCGGTAGTTTTACGCCTTGAAGAACCGCTGTGACCCGCTTCTGAATCAGCGGCGCAATCCTACGTCAAATTGCGGCTGGCGTGGGTTAAAACACCGCGACCACCTCCCCCGACATAGGCAAATAAAGGGGGGTATAGTGAAAAACCATGCGATACACGCACGTTTTCATTGCGCCATAAAATATACTACCTATAGTATATTTTCCATTCAAAGCCCGCTTTTGCTCTCTTGCAGCAGTCTTTTCCATGTGCATGCCTCTGCACGGCAACCCGCGCCCAAGGCCAAGTCCGGTTTCATAGGCGCTTTGTAGCGCTTGCCGTAAAATAGCCGGTTATTTCATTCCCAGCAAAGCACATCATGAGTCTCCAATGCGGCATCGTCGGCCTGCCTAACGTCGGCAAATCCACCCTATTCAATGCCCTGACCAAGGCTGGCATCCCGGCAGAAAACTATCCTTTCTGCACCATCGAACCCAATGTCGGCGTGGTGGAAGTACCCGATCCGCGTCTGCAAGCGCTGGCCGCCATCGTCAAGCCGGAAAAAATCCAGAACGCGATTGTCGAATTTGTCGATATCGCCGGCTTGGTGGCAGGTGCCTCCAAGGGCGAAGGTTTGGGCAACCAGTTCCTGGCCCACATCCGCGAAACCGACGCCATCGTCAACGTGGTGCGGTGCTTTGAAGACGATAACGTGATCCACGTCGCCGGCCGCATCAGCCCGCTGGACGATATCGAAGTGATCCAGACTGAACTAGCCTTGGCCGATATGGGCGCAGTCGAAAAAGCGATCCACCGCGAAAATAAAAAAGCCCGTTCCGGCGACAAGGATGCCGCCAAACTGGTCGAAATCCTGGAACGTATCCTGCCACACCTGAACGACGCCAAGCCGGTGCGCGCCATGGGTCTGGATGCGGAAGAAATGGCGATCATCAAGCCGCTGTGCCTGATCACTGCCAAGCCCGCCATGTATGTCGGCAATGTGTCCGATACCGGCTTCACCAACAACCCGCTGCTGGATCAACTGACCACCTACGCCAAGTCGCAAAACGCGCCGGTAGTGGCAATCTGCGCTTCGATCGAATCGGAAATCGCCGATCTGGACGACGAAGATAAAGGCGCTTTCCTGGCTGATATGGGCATGCAAGAACCGGGCTTGGATCGCCTGATCCGCGCCGCCTTCAAGCTGCTAGGCTTGCAAACCTACTTCACCGCCGGCGTCAAAGAAGTACGCGCCTGGACCATCCACGTCGGCGACACCGCACCGCAAGCGGCGGGCGTGATCCATACCGATTTTGAACGCGGCTTCATCCGCGCCCAGACCATCGCTTTCGATGATTTCATCAACTTCAAGGGCGAAGCCGGCGCCAAGGATGCTGGAAAGATGCGGGCCGAAGGCAAGGAATATGTGGTCAAGGATGGCGACGTGTTGAATTTCTTGTTCAACGTATAAACCACTTTTCATGGCCATCCTGAGCGAACTCAATCTGTATCCGATCAAGTCGTGCCGCGGCATTGCCTTGCGCGAGGCGACCTTGACCACGGCCGGCTTGATGAGCGAGTTGATCTACGATCGCGAATGGATGGTGGTCGATGCCAATGGCCGCTTCCTGACCCAGCGCGAACATCCCACGATGGCGCTGATCGCGCCGCGCCTGACCGCCGACACGCTGGAATTGCGTGCGCCGGGCATGTTGCCGCTCTCGATTGCGCTCGGCTTGCCTGACCCGGAAACGGCGCCGACCATCACGGTGCAGGTATGGGACGACACAGTGATGGCCTACGATTGCGACGCCACTACGGCGGCCTGGTTTTCCAACGCGGTTGGCGTGCCATGCCGGCTGGTGCGCTTTCATCCCGCTGCCAAACGGCTGGCCAATCCGAAGTGGACCGATGGCGCGGAAGCGCCGACCTTGTTTTCCGACGGCTATCCGATGTTGCTGATCGGTCAGGCATCGCTGGATGATTTGAATCAGAAATTGGTGGCGCAAGGTCGGATGCCGTTGCCGATGAACCGTTTCCGCCCGAATCTGGTGATCGATGATTGCCCTGCCTTTGAAGAAGATTTTGCGGCAACCATCACAGCCGGCGACGCTGTCTTAAAGCCAGTCAAGCCCTGCCCGCGTTGCCCGATTCCCTCGGTTGATCAAGCTACCGGCCTGATCGGTCCCGACCCGCTTGATGTGCTGCAAAGCTACCGCGCCAATCCGGCGCTGGACGATGCGATTTGTTTCGGCATGAATTTGATTTTGCTGCAGGGCGAAGGCGTAGTGTTGCGGGTCGGTCAGCCGGTGGAAATCGAACTCAATTTTTAAACAAGCCTATTGCCCATGAACAGGGCAAGCTTGCCGACCATTGCGAGCCACCTTGTCCCAAGGTAGTATGAAGCGGGCTTGCAGGGCATATGTGCATGTATGTGACGCTGCAATGCAATTGAACGACTCCCTCGACTCACTCTGAACAGGTAGCCATGCCGAACGATCTGTTGGCTGAAAATCAAATCTTGCGGGCGCGCCTGGCCGAACTGGTCGAGCAAGCTGCGCGCAATCACCAGATCATGCAGCGCCATCAATCCTTCGATCTGGAAATCATAGGCGCGGGTAATTTTACCGGCTTGATCAGCAGCATCTTTTACACCCTGCCCGACATTTCGGAACTCGATATCGTGACACTGGCCCTGCTTGATCAGGGCGGCGATATCCACCACGTGATGGGGAATCTGGGCGTGGATTTCGATGAATATCCGCAACTGATCTTTGTCGACAAGGAAGAAAGCCTCGGCAATTTTCATGCGCCAGCGCACGGGCCGTCGAATAAACCGGTGATGGGTCTATTCCAGGAATCGATCCATCGCCGCAGCTTTCCATTGCCGCTCACCACGCCGATGAGCGTGGCCATCGTGCCTTTGCTGCGCAATAAAAGACTGATCGGCAGCCTGAATCTGGGCAGCCTCGATCCCAACCGTTTCAGCAACCGCCTCGGCACTGATTATGTCGAGCATATGGCGTCGATCATCGCGATCTGTCTTGAAAACGTGATCAGCAATGAGCTACTGAAATACATCGGCCTGACCGATCCGCTAACCGGCGTCTATAACCGGCGTTATGTCGACCGCCGCCTGCTGGAAGAAATCGGCCGCGCACGCCGCCAGCGTTACGACGTGTCGTGCATGTATATCGATATCGACCATTTCAAACAGGTCAACGACAGCGTCGGGCATCAGGGCGGCGACGAAGTTTTGTGCGAAGTGGCCGAGCGCATCAAGGCCGAGCTGCGGCTGGCCGATACCATGGGACGTTATGGCGGCGAAGAATTTGTCGCTTTGCTGGTCAATGCCAAACGCGAGGATGCGATTGGCGTAGCGG
Organism: Pseudomonadota bacterium; assembly: GCA_040384645.1. Classification (GTDB taxonomy): domain Bacteria; phylum Pseudomonadota; class Gammaproteobacteria; order Burkholderiales; family Burkholderiaceae_D; genus JAZKIX01. The sequence goes on from JAZKIX010000197.1 coordinate 10,000, forward strand.
AACGGATTCGGAGCGGGATTGCGGCCCTGCCCTTCAAGCTCAGCAGCGGCGATTTATTGGATGTGACCGCTTCGATCGGGGTGGCGGTATTACACGACACCAATCCGGCGGAAGCCATCGAAGCCGTGGCGCAGCGCTTTGTGGCGCAAGCCGATCAGGCGCTGTACGAAGCCAAGGAAAGAGGCCGCAACCGCGTGGTCAGCATCGACGCCAGTTGATCAGGGCTTTCCTTTTATCAAGTGAAATACTGGGGGTATATGCCGAAACAATGCCTTTCCCGCACGTTTTTAAAGCGCCTTCAAAAATACTAGCCCCAGTATTATTGGCGATAAAACACCGAATTATTTGAGCAAGCCGGCTTCCGCGCGTGCCACCGCTTCCGCCGCGCCGCGCAAAACCACCACGTCGCCAGCTTCCAGGATCGTGCCCGGCGCAATCTCGATACGCAACTTCCCACGCCGGATCACCGTCACTTCAGCACCGAATTTCGCCAAATCCAGCGCCGCCAGCGTCAAGCCGATGGCCTTGGCTTTTTCCGACAACGTCACGGAATGGAGCCGGACATACAAATGTTCGGCATCGTCGGCAGCATCGCTCGCACCGTGAAAAAAACCGCGCAAGGACGAGTAACGCTCGTCGCGCGCCGCTTGCACCCGACGTACCACACGACGCAACGGCACACCCAGCATCATTAGCGCATGCGAGGCCAGCATCAGGCTGCCTTCCATCACTTCCGGCACCACTTCGGCGGCACCGGCATCACGTAGTTTTTCCAGATCGGTATCGTCGTAACTGCGCACGATGACCGGCAAGCTAGGCGCCAATTCATGGGCCAAATGCAATATCTTGAGCGCTGAAGGCGTGCTGGCATAGGTCACCACCAGTGCCGAGGCGCGATGGATACCGGCCGCGACCAGGCTTTCGCGCCGCGCTGCATCGCCATACGAGACATGGGCGCCCGCTGTTTGCGCCTCGCGCACCCGGTCCGGGTCGAGATCGAGTGCGTAATACGCAAATTTTTCTTCTTCCAGCAACTTGGCCAAACTCTGTCCGCTACGGCCAAAGCCGGCGATGATCACGTGCTTTTGGGTTGCCATGGTGCGGCTGGCAATCTGGGTCAAGGCCAGCGATTGCGTCATCCATTCATTCGACAACACCTTCATGACAATAGCATCGGCTTTAGAAATCATGAATGGCGCCACCAGCATCGACAACACCATCGACGCCAGAATCAGCTGTATCAGGAACGGGTCGATCAACTTATTCTCACCGGCCAGATTGAGTAAAACAAAGCCAAATTCTCCGGCCTGCGCCAGCCCCAGGCCAACCCGCAAACTGGTGCCGCCAGAAGCGCCGAACAGACGCGACAAAGCCACAATGACGGCGAATTTAAGCAAAACCGGCGCCACCAGCAACAGCAGCACCAGCCACCAGTGCTCCAACACCACCCGCACATTGAGCAACATGCCAATGGTGATGAAAAACAGTCCGAGCAAGACATCGCGGAACGGTTTGATATCTTCTTCCACTTGATGTTTGAATTCGGTTTCAGAAATCAGCATGCCGGCGACAAATGCCCCGAGCGCCAGCGACAGACCGGCTTTTTCCGTGATCCATGCCGCGCCCAGCGTGATGAGCAACAGGTTGAGCATGAATAGTTCTTGCGAACGCCGTTTGACCACCACCTGAAACCAGCGCCGGATCAGCTTGTGACCCAGAAAAAATAGTAGTACCAGCACGATTAACGCCTTGGCTCCAGCCCAACTCAAGGTCGCCATCAAATCGCCAGAATTGTTTGCCAGCGCAGGAATTAATATCAACAGGGGCACCAGCGCGAGATCCTGAAACAGCAAAATACCCATGATCTTGCGCCCGTGGGGACTTTCCAGCTCTAGCCTCTCCGTTAAAAGTTTGGAGACAATCGCAGTCGAAGACATGGCCAAGGCACCGCCCAAGGCAAACGCAGCCTGCCAGCTAATATTGGCAAAACGCGGCAATTGGCTTGCTGCCAGCCAGCCGCATAACATGGTGGCACCTATCGTCAGCACCACCTGCGCCAGACCAAGGCCAAATACCGTGCGCCGCATCGACGACAATTTCGGCAGAGAAAATTCGAGCCCGATGGAAAACATCAAAAACACCACACCGAATTCGGCCAGGGTACGCGTGCTATCACTATCCTCGGCCAGCCCAAAGCCGTGTGGCCCGATCAGAATCCCGACCACGAGATAACCCAGCATCGGCGGCAAGTGCATCATGCGGAAGGCGACCACACCCATCACGGCGGCGCCTAGTAAAAGAAGCGTGAGTTCGAGAGCAGAATGCATATGTCTTCAATAAGAGTTTGATCTTTTTTGCCTTAGCACAGCACTGGCAGGTTTTTTGCTTAGGGATTTCGTTTATACTTTCGACATGAGTGTAACCGATCAAAATCCCCCGTCGAACCCTTTCGACAGCAAAATTAGCCAGGCCAACGGCCAGCGTGCCCTGCAACTAGCGTGCGAGACCTTGCAGATCGAGGCCGATGCGATCACTAGCTTAAAACGCCGGCTTTCGATGGAAGGCGACGATAGCTTTGCCCGGGCGGTGGCCTTATTGCTCAATTGCCGCGGCCGAGTTGTCGTCTCCGGCATTGGCAAATCCGCCCACATCGCCCGCAAGATCAGCGCTACGCTGGCCTCGACCGGTACCCCGGCCCTATTTGTGCATCCAGCCGAAGCTGCCCACGGCGACCTTGGCATGATTACCGAGGCCGACGCGTTCGTGGCCATTTCCAATTCCGGCGAAACCGCCGAATTGATGCTGATTCTGCCGATCGTCAAACGGATGGGCGCCAAATTGATCGCCATGACGGGCAATCTCAACTCCAGCCTGGCGCAACTGGCCGACGTCCATCTCGATGTCAGTGTCGACAAAGAGGCCTGCCCCTTAAACCTGGCACCAACCGCAAGCACCACGGCCACTTTGGCACTGGGCGATGCCTTGGCCGTTGCGTTACTGGATGCGCGCGGATTCCGGGAAGAAGATTTTGCCCGCTCACATCCCGGTGGCGCATTGGGCCGGCGCTTGTTGACGCGGGTACGCGACGTGATGCGCAGCGGCGACGATATTCCGGCGGTGCGCGCGGATATGTCCCTAGCTAAATCACTGCTCGAAATTACCAAAAAGGGCATGGCCATGACGGCCATCGTGGACGAAGCGTTTCATGTGATCGGCGTCTTTACCGATGGCGATCTGCGCCGGTTGATCGAGAACGAGCAAGATTTTTCAAAACTGTCCATCGCCGACGTCATGCACCGCCAGCCGCATACAATTGGTGCCGATCAATTGGCAGTCGATGCAGTGGCACAGATGGAAGAATTCAGGATCAATCAATTGCTGGTCACCGATAGCGCCGGTACTCTGGTCGGTGCGCTGCATATCCACGATTTGACCCGGGCCAAGGTGATCTAATGAGCGCCGATTTAACCAACGATACAAAGCAGCGCGCTGCTGCGATCAAGCTAATGATCTTTGACGTCGACGGCATCTTGACCGACGGTAGCTTGCATTTCGGTCCGGATGGCGAAATGATGAAGAGCTTCAATGTGCTCGATGGCCTCGGACTCAAACTGTTGCAGCAGTCCGGCGTCAGCACAGCCATCATCAGTGCGCGGCAATCGCCGATCGTAGCGCGGCGCGCAGCCGATCTGGGCGTGACCCATTTGTATCAAGGTGTACATGACAAGCGTGTGGCGTTCGAACAATTATTGCTGCTAACCGGATTAACGGAAACTGCGTCCGGCTTTATCGGCGACGACATCATCGATTTGCCGGTATTGACACGGGTTGGTTTCGCCGCCAGCGTGCCAAATGGTCATCCAGAAGTCAAAAGCCGGGTGCATTACATCACCCAAGCGTGTGGCGGACGTGGCGCCGCGCGCGAAATTTGCGACTTGATTTTACGCGCGCAGGGAAATTATTTAGCGGCGCTGGCGCCGTGTCTGGCATGAGCCATGAATGACGCCAAGTCCGCCAATCGCTTGCGTTTGGCCATATTGCTTGCTATTGGGCTATTTTTTGCGGCCGGAAGCTATTGGCTGCTGGAAGTGGTGCGTAAAAATGCTCGCGATGCCGGCTCAACGACACGTCCCAACAAGCCCGATTATTTTGTCGAACAATTCAATTTCGTCAGATTGTCTAAAACCGGTGCCGTCCGCTATAACGTGTCCGGCGCAAAACTCAGCCATCTGGTGCAGGACGATTCCTACTTGATTGAAAAGCCAGTTATTCATAGCCTGCCATTGAATCAAGCCCCGATTACCTCCTACGCCGATACCGCACATATCGATCATGCGCGTAGCAAGTTGCAGCTGATCGGCAACGTAATTATTGAGCGACCAGCGTCGGAACAAGGCGCAAATGTGCGCGTTTCGACTGACTATTTAGTGCTTTTGCCTGACGAGGATTTGGCACGGACCGATAAGCCGGTGGTGATCCGCGTCGGTGCTTCGGTGGTATCAGGCATCGGCATGACCGCTAACAATGCGACCGGCGAATTTCGCCTGCTCAGCAATGTCCGCGCCGTGATCCCGCATGCTGCGATACAGCAGTAGTTTGCTTCTTCACTTATTTGAAAAAGAGATTTTTCGATGATTTCCTATTCCTTACGTATCGCCCGCAGTCTATTGGGATTGGTGTTTTTGATGCCTTATTGCGCACTTGCGGAAAAAGCCGATTCCACCAAGCCAATCAATGTTGAAGCTGAGCAGTTTGTTTATGACAGCGCCAAGCTGGTCAAGACCATTTCTGGGAATGTGGTGTTGACTCGTGGAACTTTGACAATGAAGGCGGAAAAAGTGATCTTGAAGGAAGATGCTGCCGGCAATCAATTCGTTACATTGTTGGCACCTGCCGGTGGGCTGGCAACATTCAGGCAAAAGCGTGATGGCGGCGATTTCTGGGTGGAAGGGCAAGCAGAACGTATCGAATACGATAGCCATGCCGAGATCGTCAAATTATTTACCCGTGCCAAATTGAAGCGCTTCGACGGCGTCCGGCCGACTGACGAAGTTGCTGGCGCCCTTATTTCGTACGACAGCCGCTCTGAATTTTTTACGGTTAACAATTCTCAAGCCGGCGTCAAGACTGATCCGAATGAACGCGTCAAAATTGTGATTCAGCCGCCCATCGACGCAAAGGCCAAGTAATATGAAGCAAAGCAAATTGGTCATTCGAGGTCTACAAAAAAGCTATGGCGCGCGTCAGGTGGTACAAGACGTCTCACTCGAAGTTTCCGGCGGTGAAATCGTAGGCTTATTGGGTCCGAACGGTGCAGGCAAGACCACATCTTTTTATATGATTGTTGGCTTGGTGCCTTCGGACGCCGGCCAAATCGAGGTGGAGGGAATTGATATTTCCAGGTTGCCAATTTATCGGCGTGCGGTCATGGGTTTGTCTTATTTACCGCAAGAAGCATCGGTATTTCGCAAATTGAGCGTTGAAGAAAACATTCGCGCGGTGCTGGAGTTGCAACGTGATGGCGGTAAACCTTTAACAAAAAAAGCGATTGAAGAAAGGCTGAATACGCTTTTGGCCGAGTTGCAAATTGAAAAACTGCGCGAAAATCAAGCTCTTTCACTTTCCGGAGGCGAACGGCGTCGCGTCGAAATTGCCCGTGCCTTAGCAACAAATCCCCGTTTTATCTTGCTCGACGAACCTTTTGCAGGGGTTGACCCGATTGCAGTGATTGAGATCCAACGCATCGTACGGTTTTTAAAAGAACGCGGCATCGGGGTTTTGATTACCGATCACAATGTTCGTGAAACCTTAGGCATCTGCGACCGCGCTTACATTATTAACCAAGGCTCGGTATTGGCCAGTGGCAGCCCGGATGACATCATTGCCAACGAATCGGTACGGCGCGTCTATCTTGGCGAACATTTTAGGATGTGATTTTGAACCAGCACCAACCGCCCTCAGCATGAAACAGTCACTCCAGCTTCGCACTTCTCAGCATCTGGCGTTGACGCCGCAATTGCAGCAGTCCATACGCCTATTGCAATTTTCTACGCTCGAACTGCATCAGGAGTTGGAACAGATCCTGTCGGACAACCCACTTCTGGAACGAATGGACGACCCTCTCGATCATTCCATAAGACTATTGGCTGACGGCGCGATTTGCCCCACCGCTTCCGCCCCAGAGGGACCAATTACAGAAGTAGAACTTGGCAGTTCGCCTTCTGCGGATGCGGATACAAATTTCGAAAATGGTGTCGACCAAGGTGCCAGCGATGTTGCGCCCTCTTCTACCGACTCCGATTGGAGTTTTGATGACGTGGCGCGCACCTCAAAGACTCCCGATGATGATGATTCCCGACCGCAGTTAGGCGCGAATCACGCCACGCTGCGCGAACACCTGATGGAACAAATGCGCGTTGCAGTGCGAGAACTGCGTGATCGAGCCTTGGTCGAAATCGTGATTGAGGCGCTGGACGAAAACGGCTATTTGGAAGAACCGATTGCCGAAATTCACGGACGCCTTCCATTAGAACTCGATATTGAAATTGAAGAGCTGTCTACAGCATTGAAGTTAATCCAAAGCTTCGATCCAGCAGGAGTTGGCGCACGTAATGCCGCTGAATGTCTTGCGCTGCAAATCAAGCGTTTTCCCAAGATAGCCTTTGTAACTCGGCGTACTGCGCTCACAATCGTCGAGAATTACTTGGCGCTTTTTGCACAGCGTGATTTCAATAAATTGAAGAAAGCGCTGGATTGCGACGATGAAGATCTACGCGAAGCACAAACAGTAATTCGGTTATGCAATCCGCATCCCGGCGCCAGTTTTTCGGCGCCAGGCTCTGATTACGTTGTGCCCGATGTGGTCGTGCATAACACGCCCAACGGTTGGCAAGTCACGCTCAACCACGATGTTATGCCACGTCTGCGGGTTAATGCGATGTACGCCAATATCCTCAAGCAAAGCAAAGGCGAGGGATCGCTTACTTCTCAGTTACAGGAAGCGAAATGGCTTATCAAAAATATGCGTCAGCGATTCGATACCATTTTGCGTGTGGCGCAAGCAATTGTAGTGCGTCAAAGAAACTTTTTTTCTCATGGTGCGGTTGCTATGCGCCCCCTTGTTTTGCGCGAAATTGCTGATACACTAGGTTTACACGAGAGCACAATTTCCCGTGTAACAACACAGAAGTACATGCTGACCCCGCATGGCATGTTTGAGTTGAAGTATTTCTTTGTTTGCGCAT
>JAZKIX010000198.1:0-3807 GCA_040384645.1 Pseudomonadota bacterium
AGCGGCGCGTCGGCAGTCAGGAAATCAAGGTTATGCCTGCTCTCAGGCCGGTCAGTAAAGTAATAGCGGACATGGTGCTCATATTGAACAATATCTTCCAATTCCATAACCTGATGATGCTTCAGCATATCGATACACCAGTTCAAGGTATGGAATGATTCGATTAATGCTTTTTCATTGCAACGCAATCCATTCAAATTAGAACTCGACCCACTCGCAACACCGCCAAAACAGGATGTTTTAATTTGTGATAGAACGCAGGGAATTCCGAGATCGGTGGTGTAATCACGCAATTCAATATGCGCATTTGCCTGTTCCAATAGCTTTCTGATATTAGGTGTTGTGTTTTTCTTCAACTGTTCCATATCGATACGGGGCGCAGTCCGTTTTGAAAACCAATGCAGCGCATAGGCATCACGTTCAAGCACTTCTCTAAGGCCTGAATGAATTGCCATGAAATAGTTACTGCCAGCGGCCAATCCGGTGGAATATCCCTTATCAATACGAGAATCTTTTGGCGTCAATGCTGAGTAATACATATAAACCAGACTCGCAGGCACATAAGTCTGTACGCCAGTTAAGACATTCACCCCCACAGTCCAGGCAATTTGATCATCTGGTTGGGGCGCAGAAAACACGAACCCCGGCTTTTTATATTGTTCGTCCGAGAATCGGATAAAGCGCCGTGGATCGATCGCTTCGTCACGTTCGCTTAATTGCGAAAAACTGCTGATCTTGAGATCTTTAACGTCGTAGACACACGCCGCATATCGCTCAACAGACTCGCCTACAGTGGACCAAAGGCATTCTTCCAGTGTGAATCCGCAACCGGCGCCTTGCTTCATGTCTTTTGCATTGAGCCGGGTAAATTCGCTTTGTGGCGGCAATGCCAATGGATCTTGAATAATGGCAAGTCCTACGAAAATATTCGCTTCGTCGGGGCTGCGTGGCAAGACCGAAATGTATTTGATCAGGCCATAATCCGGATCCACTAACTTATCGAGTCTTTCTTTTAAAGTTAACATAGTCACTCCGTATTAATATTTACCTGAGCCGGTATCAGCTAACGCTTCTGACTGCTTGAAGCACTTGATTGTCGGGAGAAACACCACAAACGGGGCAACGAGGCAATCGAGTGACTACGCGGCTGCGCGATTCGTAATTGGCCATGTTGAAGGAATACAATTTCCCGGGCTCTAGCACATTAAAAATTTGATTTTTAATTGCTGCCAGCAAAAAGCCAGTGGAATAACTTACGAAATTTTTAAGCATTTCACTGTCTTTATATTTGCTGGTTGACGACGTGGAGGCGCAGTTGTCCAGATAAGCATTGAATTCATCCACGTGATGCATATTGGCTTTTCGTCGGTGATACAGGCACTCAAAACAGGCTGACTCACCAGGCACCACCAAGGGGCCAAGATGCATGGTTGCATCATTTAGATAGGCAAAAACCACTGCAATTTTTTTGGAAACATATTTTTTGTTTAGCTCACGCAGATAATGAAAATTTTCATTATCTGCACAGCAAACAATCAGGGTGCGCGCATTGGAATCGGCCTCGTTCTGGAGCAAAGGAAAATCAACGTGCGAGGACATTTTCCTCATTGCATCGGCAACAATGCCATTGCCTTCAATAATCATGGAATTGAAATCCAGTTTTGACACGGTTTTTCCTTTTTCTGTAATTTGAAGACTCTGGAACCCTTGCTTTACTTTTCTACTCATCAAATCAATTTCCTTGAGTAAATAGTCATCGGGAAATATGTCTTCTTTGGGAATGACATAATTTTGCATTTCCATTAGCCGAAACAATTCTTCGACAAATTCTGAATTGATCGAACTTTCATAGCTCGCGTTTTTAATCGACTCAAATGAATTCGTGCCATTTAACTTGTCAATCACTTCAATTACCTTATCGATATCCTTATCAAAGGTCATATTGATCTTATCTGGATTTCTGAGCTGCAATCTATTTTCGTCGACAAGCAGTACTGAAGTAACCGGGTGCAATATAGGGATATCGGTGTTTTTCATTTGAAATCGATCCGTTATTATGTTTTTCAATTATTCATGGCAAAGCTAGTCCAGCACATTTACCCGACTGTCGAGCAATGTCTATTTTTTCTATTTAGTATCTTTGTAAAATATTTTTCTTTATTAGAAATCGATTTCATTTTGCGAGATTAGTCCATCTATGAAATCAACTATAAATTGATTTTCGTTATTAGATAATTGTGGTTAACCACAGTGTTCAATAATTTTTTTGAATATTTTTCCTACTCCAGAGAAACCGAGTGCGTACCAAGAATTGATTGCCGTACGTCAATAACATCTTTGTCAGTGGTAGCGACAACGCATTAATTGCCGAGCGGCATTATTAATATGGAGAATGCGCGTCTTTTACCGAGCTGATAGAGGTGGTAATAGGCGTATTAATGAACCGCAGCAATATGGTGGTTGAAGATGCCGACAGGCAAATGTTTATCACCGTATTTAAGCTGCCTAATTGACTTTCATTGAAACTAATCGACGACTGCTTATGTGTGAGTCACTGTCGAATGACAGAATAGATTTTCCGCTAGCGAGCACAGCAGCCCGCAGTAACCATTTGCAGATCAAAGCATTCACGCTGTTCTGTTGCCGCGGATTGATGATGTCAAGTGCCAAGGTAGGTACATGGCAGCAACCGACGTCCACCATCGGGATGCAGGCTTTTTTGCCCCTAAAACAAAAAATAATACTCTCTGGTGTATTTTAAAAGGCCCAGCAAACACGTGCGGATTAGACTTGGTTTTTCTATATACTCCCCATTTTTAACAAAACCAGGGCTATTAAGGGCTTAGTAGGCATGAAGGGCCAGCCCAGCGGACATCCTCACTGCCTCCGTTCCATCGCCCCGATATCGGGACGTGGGCCCTGCGGACGATGTACGCTGTGCCCTGATTCCAAATCCCGCCGCCGCCCTGGATCGTGATCCCTTGCAAAGTCACCTGCCCCGCCATGATGAAGAAAACCATGTTATGCCGTTGACCGTCCACAATCGTGTTCCCGACGCCATTGCCGACCAACGCTATCGGTGAACTGATCTTAAGTCGGCTGCCCAGCGCAATGGTCATGGCCGGCACATTGATCGTGTCACTGCCACTGCCCGCCGGACATTCGCCGGCAGACGCGCCCGATGCCGTATCCGTATTGGCAACCGTGATTGCCTCGCGCAAAGTACAAGCCCCATCATCTGTGACCGCATCCGAATTAGTTAAAACCGGGATCGTTGAGGCATATCCTGGCAAACCAAACCGAGCGCGCTCAGCCTAAGTGCTAACGTTGAGATCACGGACAAGGTGGATTTCTCGAAAATTGCTTTTGCGTTGAACATTTCCGTGTCCCTTTCCTCGTAAAGAGGCCGAACCGTCTCACCTGACCTGCAGCGCCGACCGGCAATTGGAATGCCTTCAATATGCAGGGTGGAGTTATTGTTTTTTCAAACGTTCAGCCCTGCAGCGCGGTTTCAATCAAGTGATTTGCCTGCAGCCGACAAACCGCAAACCGATCATTTCGACTGTTCAAGAAATAGACTTGGCGGCAATGATTGCAATGTGGATTGGCCGCAATATGCAAGGCGAAAGGATGCCGAAAGAGCGGCAATTTAGTAGCGGCCTAGACCGCCAATTGCAGACCAAGGGCATACGAACATGCCGCCCGATATTCAATCGATGACGCTACTATCTTTACTCCGCCATCGTTCATGGATCGTTCAAGAACAGCGCGCAGGCAATTGTTTCAAGCCCGTTTCTAGTGGATAAT
>JAZKIX010000198.1:3817-10905 GCA_040384645.1 Pseudomonadota bacterium
CCGCCCATGAACGACATCACACTCCCCCCGCTGCCCGATCGGCTCTCGATTGATCCACGCAGCCCGTACCACGTCCCTGCCGTGTTCGAACACGAAGTAGGTATCAAAATCAACGACAAAGAACGCACCGACGTCGAAGAATATTGCATCAGCGAAGGTTGGATCAAAGTGCAAGCCGGCAAAGCCGTGGATCGCATGGGCAAGCCATTGTTGATCAAGGTAAAAGGCAAGGTTGAAGCGTTTTATCGGTAAAACCTGCAGGTAAATTCGTAATCTCAGCGATGCCACGTGGCAGGGATATCGAATGGCATCGCCATTCGCCTGCCGCACAATAGAATCATGCAAACCTGTTTGCGTCCTGCACAGATGTCTCGCGCACCAATTCCGGGCTACCCTATCGATCCGACGAAGACCTGATTAAAGCCATTTTTCACGCTGCGTCTAGCCATTAAAGAATGCTTTAACAGCCCCCTGCGACCATTAATGCCATCCTAAATTGGCTGCACCTTGGACGTTTAAGAAATTTCTATGAATAGGCCAAAATGACCGGACAAACAAAGAACCGAAGCGATAGTTAGCGGTGATAGATTGGATTGCCTCCCAATTGAAAGCTTTCCGGTTGAAGAACTAACTAGGCGGCAAATGCTGGGCTGGTGAAGTTTTAGCCCGGACTTAGACCAAGATGAGCGTCACTTCACCCGGATAAGTATTCTGGTCTAACGACATCGGACCTTTTATGTTCAAAAAATTCACATGTTCACGTAACGCGAACATAGCAATAGTGCGAACAACCGATGCTTGGTTCAAGTTAAGTTTTGTTCGGATAGCGTGATCATCGCAGATGTGGCTTATCGTCCGTAGACACTTCAGTCTTCTTACCTCATGATGGGCTTGCAGCAAGAGGAATCGTAGCTATTTATCTATAGAAACGGAGCAGGCAATGAACGTCAAGAATGTGACGATAGCGAACATATATTGCGAAGAAATTTTTCGTGAAGTTTGCATTCATATCGAACCAAATTCAGACGATTACCGCGGTGGTTTTGTATGGTCAATCTGTCAGGATGAGAACGAGTTTGACCGTGGTCTGCCATTTACAAAAAAAGATGCATTGACCGAGGCGCGAAGAACTATTGGAAATTTAAATTTAAGTCTTGCCTGAAATTTCAATACCGAGCGACGTCGAATCATGCAGCCAATTTTCCAATTCGTCGATTACCAAATTGAAATCTTTTCTGGCACGGCCTTTAATCGCGCATTCCCATATCACGCCAAGCCTCCAGCCAGCATCCAACAGCTGGGCATGTACCAGGCGGTCGCGGTTCATGTTATTGGATATCTTGCCTAGCCAAAATTCTTGTCGGGTTTTGGGCGTGCTTGAAAGATGACAATGGTGTCCATGCCAGAAACAGCCGTTGACGAAAATCACCGTCTTATAGCGCGGCAACACCAAATCGGGGGAACCGGGCAAGTGCTTCACATGCAGGCGAAAACGCATGCCGCGTGCGTGCAATGCCTTACGGATAAGCATCTCCGGTTCGGTGTCCTTGCTCCTGATCGCACGCATGATCTTCGAGCGTATCGCCGGACTGAAAACGTCAACCAGAATAATTTCTCCCATGATGTTTAACCATCATAGGATCAATTTAAATAAGCCGCCATTGTTGAATACAACATCGGTGATTTCGCTCGAAATAAAAAGCGGCAATTGTGGCTAGATGATTACCGGCTATAAAATCGCCATACCAAGTAACTGCATTTTATGCAGAAATTTTCTCTAGGATCGAAACGATTTTGGATGTCGATGCCACTTTCCGTGCTAACCGAAATGGTTGTTTGGCATTGTCGTCAATCTGGTTAAGAAGGCGAACCAGAGCACGCCCCATTGCATGCGCCAAATTGACAGGTACTGCATTACCGATTTGTTTGTATTGCGCTGAAACTGGCCCAGCGAATTGCCAATCATCAGGAAAAGTTTGGATACGAGCGTATTCTCTTACTGTGAGCGGACGGGTTTCTTCCGGATGGCAGCGTTCCGTTTGTTTTTGTGCTGGTGCGCAAGTGAGCGTTAAGCTTGGCTCGTCCCATGATAGACGACGCGCCATGCCTGTCTTCCCGCCACCAAGAAAATAGCTTTTCATCATATATTCACGTTGAATATTTTCCGGCAAATCGCGCCAATAACCGCCTGGCGGTATCATTTTGAGAATTTCCGCCTTGCGTTTTGGATAGGTTTGCCCCTCAGATATAGGCACGTTACATGAATAAAGTTCACCCGCCTTGAGTGCATCGCGCATTGTCAAAATACGTTTATATGATGAAGGCCAGGCAAATTTTACTTTTCCCGCAAGATCATTGCGGATACCAACAAGAAATAAGCGTTCGCGTTTTTGTGGCACCTGATAAAACATCGCTTTCAATACATGCGGTTCCACCAAGGTATAACCCAAATCACGAATAATATTGCTAATCGTTTTTAGGGTTGCTCCATTATCGTGATTGAGCAATCCACGAACATTTTCACCCAACAGAACCTTGGGATTGGTTTCCTTTACCGCTCGGGCGAATTGGTAAAACAAGGTACCACGAGTATCTTCAAATCCCAATTGCTTACCAGCATAAGAAAACGATTGGCAAGGGAAGCCACCGGAGAGAATATCGATTTGATCACGGAATTCGGTGAAACCAATATTAGAAATGTCGCCTTCAACCACGGTCCAGTCCGGGCGATTTTTGCGCAGGGTATTGCACGCATGTCTATCCAGCTCGTTGAGCAAAACAGATTCAAAACCTGCTCGTTCCATCCCGATCGCCAATCCACCGGCACCGGCAAAGAGTTCCAACAGTTTGTATTTGCGATTGGGTTTTGTTTCTAACTCCGCATCCCACGCATTTTTGAACATATGCTGAGTGTTCTCAAAAAACTCCAATTGTGTCTTGTGATAAACCCGATAGTTGTTGGCTTCGACTCGCTGTGCGACCATCGTACCGTTGTCGTCCCAACGCCGCAAAGTTTCTTTTGTCACGCCTAAAATATCAGCCACTTGGGCGATAGAGTAATACTCAGCACGATCTTCCATGGACAGCCTCCCGTTCAATTTTTTCCAAAACCTTACACATGGTTACCACTGTATTTTTAATCAGTACTTATGTCAACAAAAATTAGTGGCCAGTTACGCAAATGGATCAAAAAAAATAACCTCAGGCGAGACAACCATTTGTTCCATTTTTATCTCAAACCAATTTGGTAGGCACCGTACCACCAAAAGCCTCACTAAAAAATAAAGTGAAATTTATCTCTTTTAAATAGTTCATTGGTTTCAGATCAATTAATTTTAAAAATTGTGGCTTTTTGATTAAATGCTCTATAACCGTCGGAAGAACTTGGTACAGCTCAAACAATGCATCGTCTTTTTCAGTAACTAGGGCATAAAAAGAATAGCCATCAATTTCTTGAATGAGTTCGTTGCTGGATTTCTTAGTTTCAGTTTCATTGTTTGACGGGGTGAATGGCTTGCTGAAACGTTTGTCGCTGCCTGGGATTATCGTTACGTAATATCCCGTATAGCCTTTGTAAGTCGACGTCTTATGCATTACTGCTTGTTCCAACTCATTGTATACAGACTTAAGATCAGATTTTTTTACAGTGTTATGTTTATTTTTTATCTCAACTACAGCTTTATTCTTGAACGAAATCAGATCAATAAATCCACTTTTTGGTACCATCCAATCGCCAACCTTGCCGAGCAAACTTTGATGAAATTTACCTAACGCATTTTGCAAGGTTTTCTGAGCTTGGCGTCGACGTTCTAACTCAGGCCATTCGGTCAGTGAAACTTGCTGGCATGAAGCATCAAAAAGCGCCGAAAACGGATCAATCCCATTTCTAGAAAAATCACTTTCTGCTTTACTAATTCCTTCTAACCCTTTAGCCAGAACCCCCTCGACACACTCTATTAAGTCTTGATCCGTTATCCACGATAAATATGGCATAGTTTCCCAATTTGTGATTAATTTATTGTCTTGAAATTACTTCTTAAGTTATTAGTAGAGATGTATTTTAAATAAATGCCTCCTCTTTGACCCAAACGGGAATAACTCTAACGTTCCAACATTTGAAAGCAATTCAATAGCAGAAAGAGTTTATTAATTTAAATATTAATCGACTGTAGCTTGCTAAGTAATTGTTCTTATATTTCAGACTAACCGACTGTCAGAGTAAGGCAGCACTCCTTTAAAGACTTGGATCAGTAAAAATAGTCACTCCCTACCAAACTCTTATGCGGCAACTTTGAATAATCCCACGAAACACCGGAGTAATCGTCGCCCAATCCACCACATCCACCTTAAATGGCAAATCCGATTCAGAGAAATCATGTTCCACCGCGGCAAGCAGGCTGAGTGATAAACCTATGTCGCTGATGATGGCAAGATCGAGATCTGAATGGGGCTTTGCGGTATGGGTGGCGCGTGAGCCAAAAGCCCAGACTTCTTTATCCGGCACGTGTTTTTGCAGGATGGCTGAGACGATCATCCATTGTTCTGGCGTGATGGCGATGTCGGGCAATTTGTCCACTGGTGTTGTCATCGCATGATTCACGTTGCGGGCGTGCCGCGCTTTTTCAATGAAGTCAGCAAGGCTTGGCCTTCCAGCAAAAAATCCGGCACGATCTGCATGACTTCGATGGCTTTGATTTCGTCGTAGGTGTGGCTGGTGATGCTGCGTGCTTTGCGGTAGTCCTTCCATCTATCCCAGCCGTTGCGCAATAGGCCTCGTTCGCTGCCGGTCCTTATCAAATCGGGGAACGCCAGTTCATCAATGTCAACGGGGTTGGGCGAGGCCAGTTCAAGATAACGCTTGAGCATCTTGTGGGATAGCTCGTAGCAGAATTCAAAACGTTGAATACAGGCGTCGCGGTAGAGCGAATTGGCAGACTCGGCGCCATACGCTTGCAACGCTTCGTTCAAGCGCAGCAAAGCGTTTTCCAGTGAGCTCAGATCGAGTTGAATTGCCATGATTTCTCGCAGATGTTTTTCGGTCCGTACGTCAATCTTTGCGGCATGCAAGACCTCAATTCAAGCGATGCGATCCACGGGAATGCATTCATTTGCTTAAATCTGCATGGCGTTTCGAATATGGACGGGGCCGATCTTAACACGGCATTTTTGGTCGCAAGTGCGCTTTTGGCGAGGCACTTGCAGGGGTCGCGCGATCAACTGCAGGTCCAGCAATCTACCAAAAGGGCAGCATCGATCAACGATCCATCAATACCGTCCAATTAATTCATCTACCCCGCCAACTACATCCCCAACGACCGCAATAGTTCGTCGGCGTCATCATTGCCAGCCGCTGCTTCTGGCGGCGCCACATCACTCTTTTTTTCTCGTTGCTGGTCCATGAAGGCATCGGGATCCAAGACTTCGCTGGAATCGAATTCATGCAGCTTGATGAATTCTGTGCGGTCGATTGCCAGTTCGAGATAAAAAATATTGTTGTTCTGGGTAAAGAAAGAGGCGCGGCGCATTTCGGGCCGGTCTAGCGGGGTGTCGACGCTGAGCATGACTTGTTTGGTGAGCACCAGCATTTTGGGTTGGTTCTGGGTGATATTGGTTTGCAGTTCTCTGCGTACTTTGCCGGTGAAGTCGCCGACGATCTGGTTCATCAGTTCGCCCAGGATATTGGATACTTCGTCGGAGTTGAAGGAGGTGGCGAGTTCGGACTTGGGCATGCCCATGCTGAGCATGTATTTGCCGTAAATTTCCAGGGCGGCGGGGCCGGAGAAATTGAGTACCACCAGACCAGAAAATCCGCCGTCAAACAACACGAAGCAGCCGATATCGGGCTTTAAGCCGATCTTGGTAATGCGTTGCACCATGCCTGAATAATGGATCTTGCTTTGGGTCGCCACGTTCAACACTTTGGCGACCGAATTGCATAAGCTGATCAACAGATCTTCCGTTGCGTACACGACACCGTTTTCCGCTTTACTCATGTCCGGCTCCTGAAAATGTTTCTTGAAAAATCTCAGTGATCTTATATGGGCATAGCGCAATACGCTAGTAAATCAACCCGATGGTTCCGTAGGGAGTGCGGGGTCACCGAGCTTGTACACACCGACAACGTTGCAGCTCAATCGGTGTGCACTGCCTCGTCGGCCTCGCACGCCCTACTTATCTTTATCAAATGCGTAGGCGCTTTATTGAAACAATTGGCAACCTTGGCGACATATTCCATATATTAGGGGGTATAGGTGAAAATACCCACTTACCCGCTCGTTTTCATTGGGGCTTTTAAAATACACCTGCCAGTATATTTTCGTTAAAAAAGCGGATTTTAAGTAAAAAAGCGGGGTGTGCATGGCTAAGCCACACGCACCCCGCTTTTTTCACTGCACCACCATCAAGCTCACACCACGCTTGCGCCCTCTTCCGCCTTCACCGTGGCGCGCAGGGATTGCACCGCTGCCACCATATTCGACAGCGCCGCAATCGTCTCCGGCCAGCCGCGGGTTTTCAGGCCGCAATCGGGGTTGACCCAGAGCCGGGCGTCGGGGATGACGCCGCGGGCTTTTTGTAGCAGGCGTGCCATTTCGGCTACTTGCGGCACGCGCGGGGCGTGGATGTCGTAGACGCCGGGGCCGATGTCGTTGGGGTAGGCAAACTGGCCGAAGCCGTCGAGCAATTCCATGTCGGAACGCGAGGTTTCGATGGTGATCACGTCGGCGTCCATAGCGGCGATCCAAGGCAAGATATCGTTAAATTCCGAATAGCACATGTGGGTGTGGATCTGCGTGTCGTTGGCGACGCCGGCGGCGCTGATCTTGAATGCGCGCACCGCCCATTGCAGATAATGCGGCCACTGGTTGGCTTTCAATGGCAGCCCTTCACGGAAAGCAGGCTCGTCGATCTGGATCATACCGATGCCGGCTTTTTCCAGGTCGCACACTTCGTCGCGCAGGGCCAACGCGGCGGCCAGTGTGACCGCGCTCTCGCTCCGCTGCGCGCCCTGGGCTCCGGGATCACGCCCGCCGTGCCCGGCGTCGATGACGATCAGCGGACGCTCGGTCCGGCGTTGTTCGGGACGCGGC
>JAZKIX010000198.1:10915-12793 GCA_040384645.1 Pseudomonadota bacterium
GCAGGGCGGTGGTTTCACGCGGCTGGTCGTCGCGGACAAACGACCATTGCAACATGGTGACCGGGCCGGTCAACATGCCTTTCATGGGCTTGTCGGTCAGGCTCTGGGCGAACTGGCTCCAGCTCACGGTCATGGCTTCTGGACGGTAGATATCGCCGTAGATGAAGGGCGGCTTGACGCAGCGCGAGCCGTAGCTTTGGACCCAGCCGTTGGCGGTGAAGGCGTAGCCCCACAACTGTTCACCGAAATATTCAACCATGTCGTTGCGCTCCGGTTCGCCGTGGACCAGCACGTCGAGGCCGAGCTCTTCTTGCTTGGTGACGACCAGGCGGATTTCATCACGCATCGCTTCCAGATAGTCGAGATGGCTGACATCGCCACGCTTGTAGGCGGCGCGGGTGTGGCGGATTTCTTTGGTTTGCGGGAAGGAGCCGATGGTGGTGGTCGGGAACAGCGGCAGCGCCCATTTGGCTTGCTGCGCGGCGATGCGGTCGACGAACAGCGCGCCGCGTTCGGCTTGCGCATCGGTCACGCCTTGCAGACGCTTTTGCACTAGGGCATTGTGAATCCGCGAAGAAGTCTGGCGGGCGCGGGCGGCGTTGCGGGCGATGTCGAAGTGGGCAGAAACACTTTTGTCGCCATTCAATGCGCGCTTGAGGATGCCGATTTCGCCCAGTTTTTGGGTGGCGAACGAGAGCCAGCTTTTCAGCTCGTCGTCCAGCGCCAGTTCATTGGCCAAATCGACTGGTACGTGCAATAGCGAGCAGCTGGGCGCGACCCACAATTTGCCGCCCAGTTTGGCTTGCAGCGGCTTCAATACGGCCAAAACCGCATCCAGATCAGCGCGCCAGATATTGCGGCCGTCGATCACGCCGGCTGACAAAACGCGGTCTTGCGGCCAGTCCGCCACAAAACCAGCCAATTGTTTGGCGCCGCGCACCAAGTCCAGATGCACGCCAGTGACCGGCAAATCGCGCAGCAGGCTGGCGTGGCTACTGACTTCATCAAAATAAGTTGCCAGCAAAATCGACGGCGCCGCTTTAGCCAGGGTTGCATAGGTCGGCACGAAAGCCGCACGCCATTGCGCATCCAGATCGAGTGCCAGGATCGGTTCGTCGATCTGTACCCATTCGATGCCGGCCGCTTGCAGGCGCTGCAATACTTTTTGGTAACCCGCCACCACTCGCGGCAACAGGTCGAGCTTGTGGCTCAAGCCGGATTTGACTTTACCCAGATACAGCAAGGTCAAGGGGCCGACTAACACCGGCTTGGCTTTGTGGCCGAGCGCTTGCGCTTCTGCAATCTCGTCAAACAGCCAATCGACGCCGCCGTCAAAGTCGGTTTCGGCAGTCCATTCCGGCACCAGATAGTGGTAATTGGTATCGAACCACTTCGTCATTTCCATCGCGAAATTTTGCTTGTCACCCCGCGCCAGGGTGAAATATTCCGCCAGGCTCAATTGCTTGGGATCGAATTTGAACCGCGCCGGAATCGCACCCAGCAAGGCCAACGTGCCCAGCACCTGGTCGTACCAGGCAAAGTCGCCGACGGTGACGACATCCATGCCAGCCTGCGCCTGCACCGCCCAATGACGGGCGCGCAAGGTGCGACCAGTTTCTTGCAATGCCGAGGCTTGCGTCTCGCCGCGCCAGAATGATTCCTGGGCAAACTTCAATTCGCGCTGCGCGCCGATGCGGGGGAACCCCAGGGTGTGTGCAATTGCCATGACTAACTCCGTTGTTGATTATCTAAGCTTGTCATGGTGCAGCAGCTTCGACTATTATTCAAACGAGTTATTTTACGAATAATCTTGAAAATAATTCATAAATAAGTGGCTAGTGGACAAACCAGATGAATTTGTAGGGTGCGCCGTGCGCA
>JAZKIX010000199.1:0-12042 GCA_040384645.1 Pseudomonadota bacterium
GCAGGCACCGCCTTCTGCAATCCAAAACACCCAACCAAAAACAAAGCGGCCCCGCTTCGCGGGGCCGCTTTGCATGCATCGCCTATCTGATTAATTAGGCACTATTGACGCCCGGCATCGTCAAGGAATGCGACAAGCCATGCAAACGGTGCATTCCAGTTGATCGTAATTTCGTTGAGGGTCCAGGCTCCGTTGTTGTCGATCCAACAGGTTTGCCCAATACACTTGCCTTTCAGTGCCGTCGCTACGGGATCGCTAAAATTGACCGAATTTGGCCCCCCTGATAATGCACCACGAGCAGGTCCCGGATAATCGCTCGATGACTGTTGCGCCCAGAATCGATGATGAGGATTTTTTAGTGGCCGTTCGCCATAGCCGCTGACGTAGGATTGATCAAGCGGATTGCGGCCAAGCATATAGTTCATTGCGGCAGTTGCTGCATTGAGATATTTTCGCTCGCCGCTAAAATCGTAAGCCAATCCAAGGATGATGCCGCGATTGGCAAGAGCGCCGTTCGAACCCCACGAATATTGCTCGGCTGCGAATGGCAAGCCATAGCCTTCCTTGGCACCGGCCGCCACATAGGCATTGGCAGTAGCCATCAAATGCTGGCGCGCGGTTTTAATATCGTTGGGCGGTAAGGTATTCGGCACCATAGCCAGTGTAATGGTGGCGGCAGCGTTCAAGTCATCCCATGACAAGTCATGCGTGCCCTTCATATCGCCGGCTGGCATGAGCAAAAAGTTGGGCGAAGCGCGCAGGGCGGTTTGATAACGCGCAATGCCGGTTGTGACGAACAACTCTGCCGCAGCCCAATAAAATTCATCGGTCACATTGTTGTCGTTGTATGGCCCGCCGCCGGTAAATTGGTCGTAGGCATAAATCTGTGGCTGACGCACTGCGGCATCCCATGCGGTTTCTGCCGCTTTTAAACAACGTGCAGCGTAATCGGGGTCGAGCGTTTTCCAGATCCGCGCACTTTGCGCGGCGGTGGCCGCCATATTCAAAGTGGCTGCCGTAGTCGGGAAATACAGGTAACGTATTTTCATATCACGGTCGGGTCGTAACGGGATGCCTGTCCACGACTCGTCATGAATAACTTGATGCACCATACCGCCGGCGTCTACTTCAGTCATTTTCAGGCTAGTCAAATTCGCCAACTGATCGCCTAGCGGCAATTTCAATTTCTTATTTGCTGGCACCTGCATCGCCAGCAAGAAATCCATTTCCCAACGCGCTTCTTTTAACAAATCCGGCGCGCCTTTTGCCGTATCCGGAATACGCAACTTGCCTTCGCCAAACCACGTACTGTCAGCGCCCTTGATATACAAGCTGCGTTCATACATGTTTTGCAAGGTCCAGAGCGAAATACCACCGTTGACCACATATTTGCCGTGATCGCCGGCGTCGTACCAGCCTTTACTGACGTCGAGCGTGTAATCGCAACCGCTCCAATTATTGCCTTTTTCATCGCGACGGTTAAAACAGGTGGCCTTATCGGGCGCATGGCCGGCAGGACGTGCCAGCTTAGGATCGTCGACATGGGCGGCATCGATCGCGATACCGCTGCGATTATGATAAAAATATGCCACTGCATCACGCTTGAGCGGTCCATATATATTGGCCGAGATCGTAAAGGCATGACTAGATTGCCCTGCTACGCCCAATACGTATTGGTCGCCAGGCGTGGTCAATTCGCTGAAATCGGCGATCTGGACATTCTCACCAGACGCTGCGTTTTTACCGAACGGCGTGGTATTACCTTTGGCAACCACTTTGCCGGCTTGATCCTTGACCGTCCACGCTAGCGGCGCGGTCGCATCGGTAGCGACGGTAGCCTGCTTCACTGCATTGGGCACGTAACCGAGTTGGTTCAAGCGCACTGAATTTAAGCTCGCCTTAACAGCATATGTCACGCCGGTCAGCGAGGCCTTGCTTACACAGACCGTAGTGGCCTTCCTGGCGCCCAGCTGGAACTGGAATTGCGCTTTCGGATCGTCCGGTTTCGACATCGTGAATTTGAATTTGAAATCCTGCGGCGTCTTTGTCAGGTTAACGCCGGTAGCGAAATAGCTGGTGTAAGGCGGGCTGTCGAACTGGACATTGGCTTTTAAGTCCGTGTCTTCCAGCGCATAGGCGGTGAACGCAATCGTATATTCCTGCCCCTTGCGTAATCCCAGCATCGATTGACCCAGCATCACATCCCACTGATTGGCTCCCGGCTTGGTAATCGCCATGCAGCCCGCGCCATCCTTGACCTTGATCTCGGTACCGGCCAGCCACCAACCGTCGGACCCTTCTTGAAAACTGCCGTTTGTTAATAAATCCACTGCCGCTGGGGTGGCCGCCAGCGCGCCCGCGCTCAGCGTCAATGCGCCAAGCAGCGTTGCCAATGTGGCGCTGGATACTATAATTTTTTGCATTTTTACTCCTATATTTTCGTTGACGGTTTCGACATACTCCGTGGATAAAGTATAGCTCCACTGAAAGCGCTTTCATAGAAAATATGCAACAATTTTATGGCAATTCACAAGTTTTCACATAAAACGTAAGCGCTTTACAATAGCCAGCTTAAAACCGGTTTGCGCCTTTCTGATAGAGTTCTACGCGCTTGTGCCATTTATTGTCTTTTTGCCCATTCATGGGGTGTCATAAATAGCAAAATGAGTAATATTCAACTGAAATCGCTTTCAAAACAATATAACGAGGACTCCATGCAATATAGAGAATTAGGCCGTACCGGCTGGAAAGTATCGACCGTCAGCTTTGGCTCCTGGGCCATCGGCGGCACTTGGGGCGATGTCAGCGATGACGAATCGCGCTTGGCTCTACACAAGGCGCTCGATAGCGGCGTCAATTTCTTCGACACTGCCGACGTCTACGGCGATGGTCGTAGCGAACGCTTGCTGGCGCAACTGCGCAAAGAACGCAGTGACCCGTTTTACATCGCCACCAAAGCCGGGCGCCGCCTGAATCCGCACACGGCAGGCGGCTACAACCGCGAAAACCTGACCGCGTTTGTCGAGCGCAGCCTGCAAAACCTCAATACCGATGCGCTCGACCTGTTGCAATTGCATTGTCCGCCGGCCGAGGTGTATTACATGCCAGAAGTGTTCGGCGTACTCGACGATCTGGTCAAGGCCGGCAAGCTGCGTCACTACGGCGTTAGCGTAGAACGGGTAGAAGAAGCCTTGAAAGCGATCGAATTCCCAGAAGTGCAATCAGTGCAAATCGTCTACAACATTTTCCGCCAACGTCCACAAGACTTGTTTTTCGCCGAAGCGCTGCGGCGCAAGGTCGGCATCCTGGCGCGTCTGCCCTTGTCGTCTGGCATGTTGTCGGGCAAGTTCAGCGCAACCAGCACCTTTGCCGCCGACGACCATCGGCAATTTAACCGGCATGGCGAAGCCTTCGACCGCGGTGAAACCTTTTCCGGGCTCGATTACCAGACCGGCTTGCAAGCAGTCGAAGCCTTGCGCGCACTGGTACCAGGCGGCATGTCAATGGCGCAATTGGCTTTACGCTGGATCTTGATGGCGCCGGCGGTCACTTGCGTGCTGGCCGGCGCCAAACGCGCGGATCAAGTAACCGAGAACGTCGCGGCTGCCGATTTGCCCGTTTTGTCGAACGCCACCCTGCAAGGCATCAATGCACTCTACGCGGCACTGGTAAAGCCGCACGTACATCACAACTGGTAAGCCTGTACTTATTACACCAGCAGATTTCACCAGCTGATCGGGGCGCTTGTTGGCGCCCCGCTTTGACTGGCATATTGGTCGGCAACCGCGGCCGTGGCTCAGTTATCAGTCTCTGTTACCAAAGAATATACTGGCCCGTGTATATTTTTTGACGCAATAAAACCGTGCGGGGTAGGCGTTATTTTGCCCTATACCCCCAACAAATCCATCACCATTCCAAGCAAGCAATCCATATCGCCGTGGTTGCTTGGCGTCACTGCGTGCGAAGGTAAGCGCGTTAATACGCGCCTGTGGCTGCGGTTACTTGCCGCAAACAAGTGGAGTGGCAGCTCAAATTCGCACCGAACGTGCGCCCTTGACCCGACGACGCCCCAAGCGTTGGGTGCATTCATTTCCCGAGCGAAAACGACCTGATATGGCTTGCTGCTTATCAAAGCATGCGCGTATTCCAGTTTTAAAAAGCCCCTGCGGGTTATAAAGTGAACTTGTCAGCACCAGCGTTGCCCCGTCTTCGCCTTCTCACTTGCCCGTTTGCCGGATACGTCTTAGCACAGGCATATTTGGCCAGATGAGGGTGTCGACGCTTCGCTGTTCTGTGAGTCCAGTGGGAAGTCTCGTATGCAATATTGTCTCCACACTTTCGCCCGCTGGAGCGGTTTGTCTCATTGGCAAAGATCCTAATGCGCACCTTGATGGAGGTTTTTATGCAAAGACGTGACTTCATGCTCACCACGGCAGCCTCGCTCGCTGTGGCCGGCGTATCGCTTGGCGCTTGCAGTTCTACAGCAAGTCTAACCACCACACCAGGCACCCATGAATCAAAAGCCGGCCGGCGGGCGCAGATCGACGCTGGCGTCAACGCAACGTTGACCCGACTGGAAAACACCGTCGGCGGTGCGCGCGAACTGGTCAGCAAAGCCAGCGGCATCCTGATATTCCCTTCTGTGATCGCGGCTGGTCTGGCCGTTGGCGGCGAGTACGGCGAAGGCGTATTGCGGGTTAAGAACGCCACGACCGGCTACTACAGTCTGGCATCCCTGTCGTTCGGGCTACAAATCGGCGCGCAGTCGAAAGCGATCGTGATTTTGCTGATGACGCAAGATGCACTCACTAAATTTCGCAATAGCCAAGGCTGGGCAGTCGGTGCAGATGCCTCAGTGGCCGTGTTGAAAGTGGGCGCCAACGGCATGCTCGAGGTCACTCCTGAAATGGGTCCTATCGTTGCCTTTGTCATGACCAATGCCGGGCTGATGGCAAACCTGACATTGGAAGGTACCAAAATCACGCAATTGAAAGATTAAACAGGCTCCAATGTTGGGGGTCAGGCAGCATTTTTAACCAGAGACATGCGAACAAAAAAGCCAGAACGCGGATGCGATCTGGCTTTTTTATTTCTTTTCTATATATCTAAGCGCTGTAATTGCACGCCTAACAAACATTTAACGCCTCTTTTTCCTGGGCTGTCGCGTCATCAATGGTGCGCTCCAGAAATCGATTATTTGCTTCATGCCCTGATTCATCATGCTAGCGCTCTGACGCCTCGCTTCGGCCGTAACATGGCCACGAGCCGCGCCGGCTATCGCGTTTGCGCCGCTCAACCACATGCTCAACAAGGGATTCTTTTTGGTCCAAGGATTGCTCATAAAATTTCTCGCTTTCTCACAGGATTAACAAATGGGGTTAATAGCGGGGCATTACCAAACGTACTTATCTCTTTGTTAGTTTGTCTAGTGCGCCCGACTAAAACCGGATTTCCTGCCACCACCCGAAAGTTTGTTCTCGGTAGCCCAAGCGCGTCGTTTCGCTTCGGCTTTGCGTACGCCACGTTGTTCGTAGCCTTCTTCAATATGCTGCGCTTGCCGTTTCTGTTTGTCCGTATAGGACGATTTATCACCTCTGGGCATAAATTTTCCCTTCCATGATGTAAAAAGACCGCCGGCAATTGATTGCCGCATCACCATTGACGCCAGCCAGCTAGAGAGTGAAAACCCTACTGGTGTGCGCCATGGTCACGGGCAACCCTCAACTATTGTTGAGCCATTACCGCCACTACGTTTTTACTCCTTACATTCCTGAGCCAGAGCCTGAACCTCCGCCACCGCTACGGTTGCCGGATTCAGATTTCTTTTTTCCAGCGCCGCTTTGGCTTTTTTGGGCATCGTTCTTATGGCTTTGACGACCAGCCTCTGCGTGTTGCTCCGAGGTGCCGCCGCGGGTACGGGTTGACTGACGAGAACCGCTAGTGTCAGCGTCTTTTTGCTTGGATGGCATGATTTTTCCTTCACGAAAAGAAAATGAGTCAAGTTTCCCAACTGCATATTTCCGTATGTCGATTAACACGCAATGTGCCGCTGATACCGAGATACCAGTCAGGCCGCGGTTTTGCGCGCTGACGCCCTGACGATACGGAAAATATTTACGGTTGGTAGGCGCATTTTAGGCGTCGCATGTCGCCGCGCTATCGGACAGAACGCGTCAGTGCTGTAGGAAATCGCCACTTGAACCAAGGCAATCATGCAAGGCGAATAGCTGGTCGGGATATCGGCGAGAAAGGGTACGCCGGCAGAGCAACATAGACCCTCTTTAGCACAAATAATACTGGTGCCAGTATTATTAAAGACCTAAAGAATACAAGCGGATAGAGGCATATTTCGCTACATACCCCCTTTTTTTACGTTGAAATCGTATTCTGGCACACGCTACAGGCCGCATTACGCGCAATCTTGATGCTGCTCCACTCCGTGCTGCGTGCATCAAGCATCAACAAACGGCCGGCCAAGGATTCACCGACACCTGCCACTAGCTTCAACGCTTCCGCCGCCTGCATCGCGCCGATAATGCCGACCAGCGGCGCAAACACTCCCATGGTCGAGCATTGGACTTCTTCGAATTGCTGATCAGGTGCAAATAGGCAGGCGTAACAAGGCGAGGTGCCGGAGCGCGGATCGAACACGCTGATCTGTCCATCGAAACGGATCGCAGCGCCCGATACCAGCGGCACCCGGTGTTGGACGCAAGCCTGATTGATCGCATGTCTGGTGGCAAAGTTGTCGCTGCAATCGAGCACCACACTGGCAGCTTGGACCAATTGGCCGAGGCGTTTGCCTTCCAGCCGCTCGTTAAGGGCAATGATCTCAATCTCTGGATTAATCTGGCTCAGGGTGTGCGCGCCCGATTGCACCTTGGGTTGGCCGATGCGTTCGGTAGTATGCAATATCTGCCGCTGCAAATTGGTCAAGTCAACCGTATCGTTATCGACCAGCGTGATAGTGCCGATACCGGCCGAGGCTAGGTAAAACGCTGCCGGCGAACCCAGTCCGCCGGCGCCGATCACCAGCGCATGCGCTGCTGATATTTTTTCCTGCCCCTCGATGCCAATTTCATCAAGCAAAATATGGCGCGAATAGCGTAACAGTTGTTGATCGTTCATAAGAGCGGGGGCTTTCAAAAAAGAAGGCCGCTGATAGCGGAATTCCACTACGAGCGGCCAGAAGGCAAAACGAAGAAATGCTGAGAATTACTTCTTCACATCATCTTTCTTAGGCTCATCTTTTTTTAATTCATCTTTCTTTTCATCCTTGTCGCCTTCTTTTCTGCTTTCTTCCTTGACCTTGGAAAGTTGCACTGGCAAGCCTTTCAGGTGATTCAAAGCTTGCGCCAGTTGGAAGTCATCCTTGCTACCGAACTCCAGCGGCTTGCGTTTCTTTTCGGCCGCAATCAGGCGCTGCTCTTCTTCCAGTTCATCGCGCTTCGATTTCACCGTTTCGGTCTGTTTGTCAGTGTCGTTAGTCAAATGCTTCTGCAAATCAGCTTCACGGATGCGCAGGCTGTTCAAGCCATCGCCGTCTGCATATTCGTCCACCATCAGATCCGGCACGATGCCTTTAGCCTGGATCGAGCGACCATTCGGCGTGTAATAACGGGCTGTAGTGAGCTTGACGGCAGTGTCAGAAGTGAGCGGACGAATCGTCTGCACCGATCCCTTGCCAAAGGTTTGGGTACCGATGATGGTGGCGCGCTTATAGTCTTGCAATGCGCCGGCAACGATCTCTGACGCCGATGCCGAGCCGGTATTGACTAAAACGACCATCGGGATTTTCTTGATGCCTTCTGGCAATTTCGACAAGGGATCGCCAATCGAACGCGAGGCATAAAACTCGCGGCGCGCATAGAAAGTTTGCTTGGAATCGGGCAATTGCCCATTGGTCGATACCACCACCACTTCTTTCGGCAAGAACGCCGCCGACACGCCAATCGCCCCTGGCAATACGCCGCCCGGATCGTTGCGCAAGTCCAGCACCAAGCCTTTCAGATTCGGGTCTTGGGTGTAAAGCGAGTTGATTTTCTTGGCCAGATCGTCAACCGTCGGCTCCTGGAATTGGGCCACGCGCAACCATGCGTAGCCGGGCTCAATCACTTTGCCCTTGACGCTTTGCACATGAATTTCTTCGCGGGAAATAACGATGATGATCGGTTTGCCTTCATCCTTGCGGGCGATGGTGAGGGTAATTTTGGTATTAGGTTCGCCGCGCATTTTTTTGACGGCTTCGTCCAGCGTCATGCCCTTGACCGGGGTCGAATCAAGCCGCGTGATCAAATCGCCAGCCTTCAGGCCGGCGCGCCATGCGGGAGAATCTTCGATAGGAGAAATGACTTTGACATAGCCGTCTTCGGACATGCCGACTTCAATTCCGAGACCGACAAATTTGCCTTGCGTGCCTTCACGCAGTTCCTTGAACGCCTTCTTATCAAGATACGCCGAATGCGGATCAAGCGAGGCGACCATGCCGGAAATGGCTTCAGTCAGTAATTTTTTATCTTCGACCGGTTCGACGTAATCGGATTTGATCAAGCCGAACACATCCGAGAGTTGCCGCAGTTCTTCCAGTGGCAAGGGGGCGCCAGAATTTTTTTGCGCCATCGCGGAAAATTGTACTGTCGCCGCGACCCCGGCAATCATGCCGAGACTGATAAGACCAACGTTCTTGAGTTTAATGCCCATGTATCACCTAATAGTTACCCAACCGAGGGGATCAAACGCACGGCCTTGATGCCGAATTTCAAAGTATAAACCCGATTGCTCATTACCGCCGCTGTTACCTGCACTGGCGATGACATCGCCTGCTTTGACCGCGTCGCCGGGACGTTTCATCAAGGTCTGGTTATTGCCATAAATGGTCATGTACTGGCTGCCGTGATCGACGATGATAAGGTTGCCAAAGCCGCGCAGCCAGTCAGAAAATATCACGCGCCCCTGTGCCACAGCCTTGATGTCCGTACCTTCGGCGGCACGGATAAACAGACCTTTCAAGCTTGGCCCATCACCGCGCTTGCTGCCGAAAGTGCCGGCCACCGTGCCGCGCACCGGCAAGCGCAATTGGCCGCGTAGGCTGGCAAAGACACCATCGGGCATCGCGGCCGACGGCACCAACTCATTTTTGATTTCCGCTTTGGCAAGGACCGACGGCGGCGGTTCATCGGCGTCAATGGCATCGGGATTGTGCGCAGCCGTCTTGGCGGATGCACTCGCAGATGACACGGGTGGATTGCTTGCACGTGGCGGCAAGGCATTTGGCACCGCATTCTTCGCTTGCAAGGCGCGACGTTTGTCTTGCTCGGCTTTATCCGCTTTTAGTTTGGCGATGCGTTCGCGCTCTGCTTTTGCAGCGGCCAGTTGTTCAGCTCGCCGCTTTTCAAGCGCAAGGGCGTCGGCCTTTTTTTGTTCTTCAATCAATACCGCAAGCTTCTCGACCAAGCCCCCGAGGCGTTGTTCGTCGCGTTCCAGGTTGCCGGCCTGCTTGCGTTGCAAGACCAGTTTATTGGAAAGCTGGGATAGCAAGGCAGCGCGTTTGGCTTGTTCTTTGACCAGGACAGCCTTTTGTTGCCGCTCTTCTTGGGCGATCTCGTCCAGCGCATCCTTAGCGTTTTGCGCCTCGGCCTTATTGCGATCGACCGCTTGCAAATTGGCACGCAGCGCGCTAATCAGCCGCGCCTGCGCTTGCGAAACGTAGCCTAGGTATTGCATGTCGCGGTTGATGCGGTTCGGGTTATCGCCTGATAGCAATAACTTGATGCGGTCTTCATTGCCGGCCACATATTGCTCGCGCATCAGCTTGGTAAGGTGCTTTTGCTGGGTATCTACCGTCGCGGCTAGCGTACTTTGTTCAGCAGCAAGCGCGCTCAATTTGGTTTGAGTCTGGCCTTGTTCCTGCACCAACTCATGCAGTGAACGGTTGGCGTCGGAGATCGCCGCTTCCGATTCGGCCAGGGTGTCGGCGGCATTGTCTTTCAATACTTCGGTACGACTGATATCGCTTTTGAGCGCGGCCAGCTTGTGCTGCAAGTCGGCGCGTTCAGCTTCTGCCAGACTTTTTTGTTTGGCGCGCTCGCTCAGCTTGGCTGCGTGGGCGTTGCCGGAAAATGCCGTCAACGCCAACATGAACAGTATTGCGGGCGCGATCAGCGACCGATAACAGGAAGTCGGAACGAGCCAAGGTCGCTTGAACTTTCCTGCCTTGGCCGCCAGTCGATCGCACACGAAATAAGGCAATGGTTACTTCGCTTTCCCTTGGCTGGCAACGGCTTTCATTGCCGCTTCGATGGCCTCTTGATCGCCCAGATAATAATGTTTGATCGGTTTCAGGTTGGCATCGAGTTCATAGACCAAAGGCTGGCCGTTAGGGATATTCAGTCCCACGATATCGGCATCGCTGATGCCGTCGAGCATCTTGATCAAGGCCCGCAAGCTATTGCCGTGCGCCGAAATAATGATTTTTTTGCCTGACAGAATTGCCGGTGCAATTGATTCGTTCCAGACCGGCATGACGCGTGCCACGGTGTCTTTCAGGCATTCGGTCAGGGGAATTTCTTCGCGCTTCAGGTTAGCGTAGCGCGGATCGTCGAACGAGGTACGCGGATCATTTGGCGCCAAAGGATTAGGCGGCGTATCGTAACTGCGGCGCCATACCAATACTTGCTCGTCGCCATACAAGGCAGCGGTTTCACCCTTGTTCAGCCCTTGCAAGGCGCCGTAATGACGTTCATTCAAACGCCAGCTATGTGTCACCGGCAACCACATCAAGTCCATTTCATCGAGCGTCAGCCAAAGCGTGCGGATGGCGCGCTTCAAAACCGAGGTATAAGCCAGATCGAAGGTGAAACCGGCATCTTTCAACACTTTACCGGCATGGGCCGCTTCGGCGCAGCCGCGTTCGGTCAGATCGACATCGGTCCAGCCGGTGAAACGGTTATCGAGATTCCAGGTGGATTCGCCGTGACGCATGAAGACAATTTTATACATGATATGAGCAAGTAAATGGATGAATAAAGTGGATGAATAAAGTGAATGGATGAGAACAGGTAAAGCAAGGAACAAAAGCGACAAATAAGTGGCAAATCGCGGATTAGGAATGCCATTACATCTTCTATTTTATAATGCGCGCATTGTCTTAAACCATTGGAAGCCCGTGAAATTCTTCATTGATAACATTTTCCTTATCGGAACAGCCCTGCTTGCAGGTGGCGCCTTACTCTGGCCAAGCCTGCAGCGGCGTGGCAGCAAGGTCTCGCTGCTACAAGCGACGCAGATGATAAACCAAGGCAAAACGCTGTTATTGGACGTGCGCCAAGCTGCTGAGTTTGCCGGCGGTCATTTACGCGATTCCCGCAATATCAGCTTGGCTGAATTGCCGAAGAAGGTATCGGAACTCGACAAATTCAAAGCAAAACCGGTGATCGTAATCTGTGAATCGGGCGTGCGTTCATCAAAAGCGACCTCGATTTTAAAAAATGCCGGTTTTGCCGAAGTATTTAGCCTCGACGGCGGTGTTGCAGCATGGCAAGCGCAAGGCTTGCCATTGCAAAAGTCTTAAGCGGGGGGACAAACAAAATGGCTCATGTTGTCTTGTATGGCACTGCAGCGTGCCCATATTGTGTGATGGCCGAGCGCCTTTTGAAGTCGAAAGGCGTGGATGACATTGAAAAAATCCGGGTTGACCTGGAGCCGCAGCAGCGTGAAGCCATGATGTGCAAAACCGGCCGGCGCACGGTACCGCAGATTTATATCGGCGATACCCATGTCGGCGGCTACGACGATCTAGCGGCGCTGGATAAAAGCGGGGCGCTGGAAGCGCTGCTGCAAGGCGCATGATTGCCAGGGTCGCCAAATTTTTGGTGGCGTAGTTCCCGTGCTTCTCGTATTCTGTTGCTCTTTTCCGTGAATGGCGCATGCCGTTCTTTTTTTATCTTAACGAAAGCGTTTCATGTCTGACGAAAACCTGCAACCCCTGTTCCAAATTCAGCGTGTTTACCTGAAAGATCTGTCGCTGGAACAACCGAACTCACC
>JAZKIX010000200.1:0-417 GCA_040384645.1 Pseudomonadota bacterium
ATATCCGGGTGGCGGCGCGCCGTCCCGATCTGCAACCGATTTTCAGCTTCAATAACCAAGGTGTATTTTCCGGCGTTGGTGCCAATGCAGCGCTTGGCCCGGGCGGGGTCGGACGTTTGTCGCGCTGGCAAGATTTGCTGCAACGGGCGCGTGCCGAAGGTTTCGACTGAACCACACTGTCAAGAAAAGGAATTCCATCATGTCCATGTACCGCCAACTCTGGCTTGCCTTGATCCTGACCACATTGCTGGCCTTGGTCGGCAGCCTGTTTGCTTCCACCCTGAGCGCTCGGGCGTATTTGCAAGAGCAATTGCGCACGAAAAACAGCGACAATGCCGCCGCGCTGGCGCTGTCGCTCAGCCAAGCCGATGTGGACGCGGTTGAAATTGAACTGGCGGTCGCCGCTATGTTTGACAG
>JAZKIX010000200.1:427-3596 GCA_040384645.1 Pseudomonadota bacterium
AAATCTCCAATGGATGGAAGCAAGTCGGTACCGTCACCCTACTCAGTCATACCCGTTTCGCCTATCAGGCGCTATGGCAATCGACGCTGGAATTGAGCGCGGCCCTCGGCTTTGCAGGTTTGCTTGGCGCCTATCTCGGCACGCTGGTACTGCGCCGCTTGAAGCAACCGTTGGACGCCGTGATCGAACAAGCGCGCGCCATTACCGAACGCCGTTTTGTCACCACGCCGGAATCGACCGTGCCGGAACTGCGCCAATTGAGCCAGGCCATGAATTCCGCCGTGCTGCGTTTGAAAGCCATGTTCGACGATGAAACCAACCGGCTGGAAACCGTGCGGCGCGAAGCGAACCACGATGCATTGACCGGCCTGGCCAACCGCCCCTACTTTATGGCACGACTGCGGGCGGCGGTCGACCATGAGGATGGCTTGGCCGGTAGCCTCTTGCTGATTCGCATCGCCAATCTGGCGGAAACCAACCGGCGCCTGGGGCGTGAAGTGACCGATGAATTATTGCAGTCGATCGGACGCATCTTGGAAGCCTGCGCCAACGGCATCCCCGATGCCTTGGCGGCGCGGTTGAACGGTGCCGATTTCGGCCTGCTGTTGCCGCATGGCCGGCCGCATCCTGTGGCGGACGATTTATTGGCGGCCTTGATCTTGAAAACTTCCGCGCTGCTGGCGGATCAAGCGGTGGCATATATCGGCTTTGGCAAGTTTCGCCGCGGACTCGATTTGGGTGGCCTGTTGGCGCAAGTCGATGCCGCGCTGGTCACCGCCGAAGCCACTGGCGTCAGCAGCGTGCAAGAAGCCATCAGCGACGATAGCGACGACGCGCCGCATAGCGCCGAACAATGGTCGGCCCTGATTCATCTGGCCCTGCAAGAGCATCGGGTGCGCTTGGTATCGTTTCCCGTGGCCGATTTTGCGGGCCGGCTGGTACATCGCGAATGTCCGCTGCGCCTGATGTTCAGTCCCAAGGGTGAATGGCTGCCAGCTGGGCGCTTCTTGCCGGTGGCCGAACGGCTGGGCCTGACGACCGCCCTCGATCTGGCGGCAATCACCTTGGGTCTGGAACAACTGACCCAACACGAAGACACGCCCGGCCTGGCGGTCAATGTATCGGCCCGCTCGGTGCAAAGCAGCAGTTTTCGCCAGCAATTACGCGCCCTGCTCCAGGCCAACCAAAAAGCCAGCCGTCGCCTGTGGCTGGAAGTGGCCGAGAACGGCGCGCTGGCGCATTTCGATGCGTTTCGCAGCCTGTGTCAGGAATTGGCAGGCAGCGGTTGCCGCCTGGGTCTGGAACATTTCGGCCGCCAGTTCAGCCAAATCGGCCGCTTGCACGATCTGGGGCTGGACTATTTGAAAGTCGATGCCAGCTTCATCCGCCATATCGAAGACAATCCGGGCAATCAAGCGTTCTTGAAAGGATTGACCGCGATTGCCCACAATATCGGCATGCAAGTGTTTGCCGAAGGCGTGGTCAACAAGGCCGAACTGGACGTATTGAGCCAACTTGGCTTCGACGGTGCCACCGGACCCGGCGTCAGCGATCAACCCGATCCCGACGAACTAGCGTCTGCCGGGTGAGAGCGATAGCATTTGCGCGACTGTGACAGTACATTTGACGCTTTAATACTCTACCCTGTATTAAAAAAGCGCCACAATATTCCTGCGGGTGAGGCATGTTTTTGCCATATACCCCCACTAACGCACGTAAATAATTATCCTTAAGCGAAGGATGGCAACAATAAAAAAGCCGGAAAAATACAAAGCCCGGCTAGTCAAACGTCTTAACGCAATCAATCAATCGACGATCAATTTACCTTTATTCAATAAGTCTTGAATAATCGCCTGATCAGCCCCGGCAACCGTCAGATCGACGCCCGACAAGATAATCCGCTGATCTTCATTGCCAACCACGTAGCCGCCAGAAAATCCGCCGTTGCTGCTGACGTGCACCACAGTGTCGCTGCCGACTCTTTCAAAATGCAGGTAATTACCCAAATTGCCGGTGCCGCTGGCATGATTTTCACTTACCAGCAAATCACGCAAATCGAGACGGTCGCCACCGGCAGAATAAGCTACCGTATTGAAGTCGGCCACGGTATCAATCGGCGCCTGACCCGGCGTACCACGATCCGTCAACACCCACTTGAAGGTATCGGCACCACCACCACCGATCAAGCTGTCACTGCCAGCGCCACCATCAATGCTGTCGCGGCCAGCGCTGCCACTGATGCGATCATTGCCGACCGTGCCAGTTTCCGCTTGCCCGGTACGGATTAAGTACTGGCCGTTGGCGCTCGGGTTTTCAATGATGTCCTGGAAATCAGTGAGCGTAGGAGCAGAACCTGGTTGAAATAAGGCAATGTCATCTAAACCAAACATCTGGAAGGCGCCTGTACCGCTCGGCCGAAACTGCATTTGGAAAGCGGCCTGACCGCCCTGATCCCAATACAAAATTTCAACGGTATGAATGCCGCCGCTAATCGGGACAGCCAGTACTGAGTTGTAGGTGGTCGGCGATTGAATCATATCGGACTGAAATATCGCAACACCATCGATGCGAATACTAAAACCATCATCAATTAATACCTGAAAATCGTAATTGCCCGCCGCAAAATATGCCGAGCCTACCATTCGTGTCATTGCATCCGTTGTCCTGCCAAATGAACTGGTGGTCGACAAAGAACCAGCATCAGCACTCAAAAAAGTGCGCAAATTGCCGCTTGATACAGAGTTTCCAGCGGCCAACGTTGGATTTCTTCCAAGATCGTCACTTATGGCAGTGGTGACGCCATAATTGATTTTAGTCACAACAAATGAAGCATCAGCGGCGCTCGCACTTGCCGCATTGGTGGTTCCGACAATCGAACTGCCCTGTCTCAAGTTAATAATACTGGTGACATCGGCCAAACTATCCAGATTGCCGAGAGTACTGTCCCCGGTTTGATGATTAAAACTGTTTCCGTTCCCATTTCCACCGTCGTTGTACCCGTAATACTCGCCACGCAGTCCCATCGTTCCGCCAATTGCACTGGTACTCGACGACATTAGTATTTCTATCCCAAACACTTTCGTGGCGCTGGCGGTGACGCTGTTGCCGGCGGCATCGGTGGCCGTGACGCTGGCCTCAACCGTCTTGTCACCGTCTGCCAGCAAACCGC
>JAZKIX010000201.1:0-7297 GCA_040384645.1 Pseudomonadota bacterium
ATGCGGAAATTGACATCCTCCGCCATCGGCGCACTGAATGGCACGAATGACCCAAATTGTGCGCTGGCAGGCATGGCACCGGATACCGCTTCCGGCGTGCCCTGCAAATGCGATTGCACCAGGCTTGCGCTATTGGTCACGTTGGTGACATTGGTGACATCGGTCACACTCTCCACCAGCATCGCCGCCCTGCCGTCGGCGCTGGTTTGCAAAATGCTGAAAGTGCTGGTCTGGGTCCGATGCACTTGCTGCACTAGCTGGCTGTCGCCTAGCTGCCGGTCGCCCAGAGTGCGGCGCGCCTGCTGCGCCTTTCGTAGCTGCGCCAGCCTGCTATCCGAACCTGCCTGCATCTGTTCCTGCACTTGCAAAGGCCCTGGCGCTTGCGTGTGGCGCGCCGAACGCATGGCCGAAGTCGGAATGATCCGTTCCACCGGCGCCCATTGATCCATCTTGCGCGACCCGGCGGACGTTGCAACCGGTGCCGGTTTGGGCCCAAGCGCCGCCTTGTGTTTGGGTATCGCCTCCGGCATCGCCCGCGTTGCCGAAATATCCCAGGCCGGCGCACGGCGTCCGCCGCCTTGCGGCAAACTCGGCTCCAGCGGCGGCTCGCTCACACGCCGGCGCCGTGCCTGTTCCGCCTTGCCGCCGAACAGGCGCCGCGCAATTTCAAACGTCTTGGCCGGCCCCGCGCCAAACAACCACGGCAGCACCAGCGCAATGATCATCAATAAAGCCAGCACGCCGATGAACTTGCCCAATGGCGCGGCGAACAGCGCTGCAATCGCCTTGCCGCCGATCACCGTCGTCGTTGCATTGGCGCGGATACTCGCTTCCAGTGCGCTGCTGGCGCATACCATCACCACCGAACCGAGGAAAAACCGGAGCGTACCCTGACCGCCAAGCGGCTTCTTGCCCGATATTTTGGCCTTCAGCACGCGCCACACCAGCGGCAGCAACCACAAAATCGACCATCCGAACCAATGTAAAACAGCTAGTTTCATAAGCAACATCAAGAAAAATCGTGCGACGGCGTGCGGGAAGGGACAAGCAAAGAAGGGTAACACCGGGCCGGCGAAATAACCAACCCAATGCAAGTGCGGGGATTATAACAAGGCTGTTTTATCCTAAATAATACTGCCTGGTGTATTTTTAAAGACGCAATAAAAACGAGCGGAAAAAGGGGTATTTTGGCACATACCCCCGACATTTCCGAATCTAAAGCATCAATAGAGCCGAGAAAAAGCCTCCTCTCCCACTGGCGGGACAGCGCTGGGGAGAGGGAATGAATGCCAATCTGATCGCAGAAAACCTGCCATCCAACGCGTTACTTCACTTGCACCAGCACCGTATCCGCGCTGATATTGCCGCTAGCATCGTCCGCTTCCAGCACAACGGCGTGAAGACCTTTGGGCAGGCGCATATCCGCAGTCTGGGACGTAATGCATTGCGCGCCCGGCGTTGGCACGGCAGCGGCTGGCAAGCGCCAGCGGTAGTTGATTGCGCCGCTGGCGGCTTTGCGGGTGGTCGACGCAGTCAGGCTGACCAAGGCGCTGGTGGCGCCCGTGCCGGTGGTGACGCATTGATCGGCACCAGCATTGACGACCAGGTTGCCGCGAAATTCGCCGATTGGGAGTTTAACCGTGACCGGGTTAGTCCAGACATAGGCCAAGGCTTGCGCTGCGCGCACGAAGCTGGCTGGCATTGCGCTAGCGTCGACGGCGTAGGCGCGGCGGCCATCGGCGTGCATATATTCATACAGTGGGATGGTGCTGGACGGTTGCGGATTGCCGCCGCCGGGCATGGCGTAGAACAGTGGTTCGGCCACGCTGGCGCCGGTGACCATTTTGCGGTTGGGGTCGCAGGATGGCGCGTTCCAGCCTACGGCGAGCGTGCCTGCGGCTTGGCGGTCCGGTGCCAGGAAAGGCGCTGAATACAAGATCGAGCCGGGCGCGATACCTGGTTTGCTGCTGAACTTGCCGGGTAGCGTGGCGCCTAGATCGTAGATCGCCACCGGAAGCAGTAAGTTAAGATCGTCGACGCTGATGCGGTACATGATTTGGTTGTAGTCGTAACGCGGCGTCTTGCGCGAGGCGCCGGAAAACTGCGCGGTGTAGGACGCTTCAAAATACATGGTCCTGCCCTTGTCCTGCGATAAATAGGGATGGGTATAAGGGTTGTAGAAGGTGTAATCGTTATGGCTGACTACCTTGCGCGCGTTGACCCACGGCCCCATCGGGGTATCGGCCTCGGCGTACCAGATTTCGCCAAAGACCGAAGGGTTGCCGTATTTTTGCTGGCCGATCTGGACGAAGCGGCCGCGATACTCATTCCAGGTGATTGAGCCGCTGGCAAAGCCAATGCCGCTGCCATTGGCAATATTGTGCAAGTGGCCGTTCAGCGCTTGGCCGCTATCAAGCCCCGCATTTTGAATCGCCGCATCAACCAAAGTTAGCCCTGTAGCGGCCTTACGCCATTTGTATTGCAAGACATTGCCGCTACGGTCGAGTTGATGTGCGCCGCCATCGAGGAAGGGACTGAAAATTTCATACTGGTTAGGGTCGACCATTGCCTCGGCCGTGGAGGGAATGCGCAAGCCGCTGCCGAAATAGGCGTATTGGCGCGTTGGATTGGCAAACTTAAATGCTTGGCCGCCGCCAGGAACGCCGTCGCTGCCCAACGGGTAGCTGAGCACACTTTTAAAAGTCTGGCTGGCATCGTCGAATTTGATCAGGCCTTTGGCCAACGCCGAGAAATCGCTGTCGGGCTTGGCGAAGGAGGCAAACAAGCGCTCGTTGCCAGCCGCATCCGGCACCGCCACCATCGCGCCGACCCAGGTCGGATTCCCGGTCGGCGCAATACCCGGCACCGAGCCACTGACAAAGCCGTTGGGATTGCCCAGATAGGTGAAATTGACGCCGGCATCGGGATCAAGCCCGCCCGATGCCGGCAAATCCGAAGTGCCGGCCGGCGTGGTGAAACTGCCGAGCGGATACGACAAGTTATCGGTATCGCCCCACGTCCAGAACACCTTGCTTTTATACACGGTGGAAATGACCGAATCCTGCCCCAACACCTGGCCGTTGAGCGCGCCTTCCTTGATCGGAATCGTCAGCCCCAGCAGCAGGCTGTCGCGATACACGCCCTGCCCCGTCATGCGATACAGGCGTTCGGCGACGTTATTGCGCTGTAGCTCAAACTGCGCCGTGCCACCCGCGACCGCCTGTAGCGTCACGTTGCTGCTGACATAACCATGGCTGCTCAGGGTCAGCGACAGCGCGCCCATGTGATCGGGATTGCAATAGGCAACTATGCCCTGGCTATCGCTGATGTGTTCCCCCGCCGGGAAGTTAAGCGCGACCAGCGGCACGCCGCGCTTGCTGGCTTTATCAACGATGCGAAGCGTCACGCATTGCTGCTTGCCCGGCACATTTTGCGCGGCCAGCCGGGTTTGAAGATTGCCCTGCGAGGCGATCGGTGGCACGGTGCCGGTTTTATTCATGTTGACAGTGACAGAAGCGCCCTCCACCGCATGCAATTTGTAACCTGCCGAGCCGAGGAAATCAGCCGGCACCGAATACCCTTCACGCGACGGCGTAAACCAGACATCGCGCCCCATCGCGCCCGGTTCATAAAACGCTACGACGCCGTTATCGTCAGTGGTGTGGATCACCTTATTCACGGTGCGTAACTGCACACCGGCAATCGGCAATTGGCTCTGGGCATCGACCACCGTGATCTTGAAAAATTTGTGTACCTGGCTAGTCAGTTTGGGATCTGGCGCTGGCATCGTGGTGCCAACCACGCTGGCTATCGGCGGCAAATGGGGTGCCATGCATTGCATCGGCGGCGACGATGTATCTGTCAGCAGCAGGAGCAAAATTTCGGCAACGGGGTACGATAAAAAACGTGGGGAGAAATAACCAGACCAAATACGTTTCGACATGAGAACAAAATCCAGAATAAAGGCGACGCAGAGTTTTCGAAAAGAAATAAAACATACTATATCACCTTGAATTGTTGTTAATTCGGCCGAAATCCGTTTCCAGCCGTGTATTGCAGTCAATTTGCAGCCACGATTCACGTAATTTCAAGAGCGTAAAATCTTGACCCGATAAATTTTTGTTACACAATGATTCCGTGCGAGAGTGCGGTTAATCGACGTGCTAATCTGCCCAAATATAAGCACGCTGGATGCTCAATCCAGAGTGAAAAATACCAAATATTGAGCCTATGCACGCTGGCAGGCATTGGCGGTTTGCGCCAGTTAGCGTGTGTTTTCAATTCAAAATGAAGGAAAAATACGATGAAATCCACTATTAAAGCTGTGAATATCGCCTTATGCCTCACTTTTTTGCTGAGCGCATGCGGTGCGCCCAGTCAGCGCGTCATCCGTGTGCAAGAAGACCCTAACATCACTTGGCGCGCCAGCCATGGCCGTGTCGAGCGCATTGAACAAATCGAAAGCGGCGGCGAAACCACTGGCGGCGGCGCGGTTGCCGGCGGCGTAATTGGCGGCGTTGCCGGTCATCAAATTGGCGGGGGACGCGGCAACGACGCGGCCACCGTCGTCGGTGCCATCGCCGGTGCCATCATCGGCAACGCAGTCGAAAGAAATAATACGCAAGTCCAATATTTTTACCGCATTTATGTGCATCTGGACAATGGCGACCGCCGTATCTTCCGCCAAGAGAGAATCAACGGCATGCAAGCCGGTGACCGGGTAAGTATCGATCGTGGCCGCGTAGTGCGTGATTAGTTTTGATGGGTATTTCTGATCGGACAATGGGCTGTACATGCAATCCAGCCCATTTCAGGTGGTGCTAAAAGTCTGAAATAGGCAATTGGGCCTTAAAATATACTGGGCTATGTATATTTTAAGGCCCAATGAAATCGGGCGTCTTAGCCTATTTTTACTACCATACCCCCAAATTTACTGATATCTGTACCACTGCTCAATCCTGAAAAACGGTTTAATTGATTGCGTGATGATCGTTGAATCTTTCGCCAAAGTTGTGGCGGCATTCAGGGAACTCCAGCGACCGCGTTGGACGTGCAAGAGGCGGATAAGCGGGCAAGCCATCAAGCTTGCGTTCCAATTCTTGCAGTGATACCGCTGGTGCAAAGCCTGCCTTGGCGGTCTATGCCACGCAATCGATAGTTGCGCTTAGGTCGGCAGGGACATGATTACCAGGGTATTTGCGCAATTTGAATACGGCCACTTCAGCGCTCAGCTAAATTACGGAATCGAGCGACCAGTTTGCGTCACGGAACGTAACGAGTAATCCGCCAGTTACTCGATGCGTTAAGGTCGGGGTTTCGACTCAAAGTAAGTTTCGCGTTCCCACGCTGCAATGGCAATTTCGACGCGGCAGGTGCGTGATTCGGCATCCGTGATCGTGACGGAAGCAAAATCGCTCACCTGAAGTGCAAGTATAAATTAGCACATTAATACAGCCCTGAATAATAAATCGCTGGAAATGTCGGGTTAATAGTTGCATTCAACACCCAGACCCACGATGGGATACTTTCGCAGCAACAACAGGCTGCCAATTTCATAAACCAAACGTCTGTCACGAAGAAAATTCGTGCAGCACAAAATGCAAATACCATTAGTGCCACAACTATTGCTCCGCGTCGTGCATGCCACAAACGGTAGCAAAAAAAAGCCGTTCCAAATGCCCCCCCCAATAGAACGAGCCAATGCAGTACGACGACAAGGAGAGGTTCATTTTGTGGATCAAATGGTGTAAGCCAAAAAATCCCAATATCGATTGCTGCTAACAGTAGGCCAAAAAGCACAGATCCAACAAAGGCAACTAATAGCGTTAATGCGGAAAGTTTCATACCATCGCCCGAATTATTTGAATTGCCATTCTACAAGTGCATTTGGAAAATTTTGTCGCACCAGAGCCAATTCGATTGGCGTATTCCTACTTAAACAACTTATCCGCCAAGGTGAAAACAAAAGATAGCAAGCGGCAGGGGACGCACGACACACCATGGTTAGCTACCAAATTCAACTAATCGGCCGAATTTATCAATCAAATCGTGTTCCAATAAAAAAGCCCGCAAGGGATAAACCATGCGGGCTATTTTACGCCAATACCAGCAATTAAACTGGCCTTGAGTACAGGTACAACAATTACATCATGCCGCCCATACCACCCATGCCGCCCATGTCATGACCGCCGCCCATGCCGCCGCTAGCTGGCTTGTCTTCGGCCAGTTCGCAGACCATGCAGTCTGTGGTCAACATCAGGGATGCAATCGATGCAGCGTTTTGCAGTGCTGAACGGGTAACCTTTGCTGGATCCAGCACGCCCATTTCAACCATGTCGCCGTACGTACCGTTGGCTGCGTTGTAACCGAAGTTACCCGTGCCTTCCAGAACTTTAGCCACCACAACCGATGCTTCTTCGCCGGCGTTTTGAACGATCATGCGCAGTGGCTCTTCCATTGCGCGCAGAACGATCTTGATACCAGCGTCTTGATCAGGGTTGTCGCCTTTGACGTTGATGTTGGCACGTGCGCGCAGCAGGGCTACGCCGCCGCCAGGAACGATGCCTTCTTCCACGGCAGCGCGGGTAGCGTGCAATGCATCTTCAACGCGGGCTTTCTTTTCTTTCATTTCAACTTCGGTAGCAGCACCGACTTTGATGACGGCAACGCCGCCAGCCAGTTTGGCTACGCGCTCTTGCAACTTCTCACGGTCGTAGTCGGAAGTGGCTTCTTCGATCTGGATACGCACTTGCTTGACGCGCGCTTCGATCGCTACAGCTTGGCCAGCACCGTCGATAACGATGGTGTTTTCCTTGCCCACTTCGATACGCTTGGCTTGGCCCAATTCTTCCAGCGTGATTTTTTCCAGTGTCAGGCCGACTTCTTCCGCCACTACTTGACCACCGGTCAAGACAGCGATGTCTTCCAGCATGGCTTTACGACGATCGCCGAAACCTGGCGCTTTAACTGCGCAAGTTTTCAAGATGCCGCGGATGTTATTGACGACCAGAGTTGCCAACGCTTCGCCTTCGATGTCTTCTGCAATGATCAGCAGTGGACGGCCGGCTTTAGCGACTTGTTCCAGAATTGGGAGCAGGTCACGGATGTTGGAGATTTTCTTGTCGCACAACAAAACGAAAGGCGCATCTAAGATTGCAACTTGCTTTTCTGGGTTGTTGATGAAGTATGGTGACAGGTAACCACGGTCGAATTGCATACCTTCAACGATGTCGAGTTCGTCGTTCAGGGATTTGCCGTCTTCAACAGTGATGACGCCTTCCTTGCCGACTTTTTCCAT
>JAZKIX010000202.1:0-6129 GCA_040384645.1 Pseudomonadota bacterium
CGGCGACGATAACCTCATCAAGACCGGCATCGGACGTACCGAGCGGCGCAATCAGTGTGGTTTGGCGCAAGCGGTCGTACCAACTTGCTTCGACCACGCCTTCATCGTCAGCGTCTTTACTGCCTGCTACACCGCTGACGATCAGAAGATTTTTGGCACGGGTGACAGCGACGTAGAGCAGGTTCCAGTCTTCTTGCTCCTTGAATTTTTCCTCTGCAGAAAATAGCGCATCACGCGCCATGCCACGTTGATCGTTGCGTCCAAATACGGAAAAATGCGTGGGCGCGCCAGCGTCTTGCGGCCAGTCGCAAAGAATGCCGGAATCGTCACGTGCCGGCTTGCTGTGATTGGCATCGAGCAGTACCACGACCGAGGCTTCCAGCCCCTTAGCGCTGTGGATGGTCAAAATCCGCACCGCATCGATGGAAGGATCGCCAATCGCCTCATCCGGCGCATCAGTGCTGCTGCCATTTTGCAGGGTGCGCAAGGCATCGATGAATTTCGGCACGCTAGGGTAACGACCCGCATCCAGATTTAAGGCTAGCGCGATGAAGGCTTCGATATTGCCCACGACCTGGCTGCGCGCTATGCTGGACGCGGCTTGCGCATAACGCGTGATGAGTTTGCTCTGATCGAAAATCAAGTCGAGCAAATCGTGTACCGGCAAACGCGGCGCTGCTTCCAG
Organism: Pseudomonadota bacterium; assembly: GCA_040384645.1. GTDB lineage: Bacteria > Pseudomonadota > Gammaproteobacteria > Burkholderiales > Burkholderiaceae_D > JAZKIX01. The sequence goes on from JAZKIX010000202.1 coordinate 686, forward strand.
CCAATCGGATAGGTACTGCACTGCGGCTTGAATCGCAGCCGGCGCATCGAGTGCAGCAGCAGCTTGCAAGCGACACCACCAGTTTTTTTCAGAACGTAGCGCCAGCAAAATCAAATCGTCGTCGCTAGCCTGGAAAATCGGACTTTTCAATATGTGCGCCAGAGCGCGGTCATCACCAGGCGTGATTAAGAAGGTCAGCAAGGCAATCAGATCCAGCACTTCGAGCGACTCAAGCAACCCACCGCGTTTATCGGACAAAAAGGGAATCCCAGCGGCGCGCAAGGCATGTTCATAAGCTGCCAGATGAGCGCGTTTTTTAACCAGCAACATGACTTCAGACCAGGGCACTTTCATGGCTTGCCGGGTACGCCACAAGGCCGCCGCAACCGCCGCTCCTTCGTCCCGTCGGCGCGCATCTTCATCTTCATCCAAGCCGCTAAGCAACGGGTCGCGCAGATTAAATTCGACACTGGCGACGGCAACCTTACTTACTTGGATCAAGGGCAAGCGCCGCACGCCGCCACGCAATCCGGACATTGTGGTTTGCTCGGCGAAGATTGGGTTGGCGATAAAACTGGCGTTGAGCACATCGACGATTGCAGTGGCATTGCGGCGCGTTTGATTAGTGCGCAAAATGGCCGCGCCTTGCGCTTGCAACAAATCGCGGGCGGCGATAAAAACACGTGGTTCCGCACGCCGAAAGCGATAAATCGATTGCTTTGGGTCGCCCACGATAAACACGCTGGGTTTGCTGGCGCCCGCCTCGCCCAACTCATCGTAGGCATTGAGCCAGGCAAGCACGATATTCCATTGCAGCGGATTGGTATCCTGAAACTCATCAAGCAGAATATGTTTGTAGCGCGAGTCAAGCCGGCTCTGCAAATAAGCGGCATGCTGCTCGTCGCTCAGCAGGCGATAGGCTTGCCATTCAAGGTCTGCAAAATCGAACACGCGGCGCTCGGCCTTGACCGCTTGATACTGCTCCAGTAAGGCGTTGCCGACGGCAAACAATGCGCCATTGAGTTGCAACACGATGGCCTCGGCACTACGCCGCTGTAAATTTTGCAAAGCATCGCCAATCGCGCAAAATTCACGTTCAAAAGTATCAACTGCGCCAGCGCCGAGATTATCTTCAATCACTTTCAATAATTTGCCGCGCCGATGGTCATTGCCACGTAATCCGCCAGTGCCGTCAAAAAACTGCGTCAGCAATTGGGCAAAATTATCCAGCGATGCACCGCCTGCAATCGCACTTTCCAAGGCCGTTGCGCGGGTCTGGTTGCGGGCTGCACCCTGCCCCAGCATCCATGCCAAGGTCTTCAGACGCGCCAGCAATTGCGTATCGTTCCACAAAGTGAGGCGCGCATCGCGAATGCCGTCCTCACCGCATAATTGCTGCAGCCATTCGAACGGCGCGCCCGGGGCGGAATGTTGCGTTGCAGCCCACCATTCAGCACGCTTGCTGACAAAGACATCGAGCAATTTTTTCGCATTGAAATCGCCCACCAAATCGTACAAGGTCAGCATCGCGTCCTTGCACGCGACATGCTCGCTGTCGTTCAGCGATTGCATGAACTTGCTATAGGCTTCCTTGTGCAAGTCGGCGGTGGATTCACTGAGCGTATAACCATGCGGCACGCCAGAACTAAGCGGCGCAATTTTTAACAGACGGCCAAACCAGCTATGGAAAGTGTCGATCGAAAGGGCTTGCGGACTGGCTAACACCCGTTGGTATAATCTGCGCGACAGTGGCATGACACGCGCCAGATCGTGCACGGCGACGCCGCGTTCGAGCAATAACTGCTGCACATCCTGATCCGACTCCAGCGCCAGTTGGCGTAGCAATTGCAGCAACCGTTCGCGCATTTCTTGCGCGGCCTTGCGGGTGAAGGTAATGGCTAATAATTCTGACGGCGCGGCACCCGCCAGCAACAGCCGCAGCACACGCGCCACCAGCAACCAGGTTTTTCCACTGCCGGCGCAAGCCTCCACCACGACCGAACGCTGCGGGTCACAAGCGACATCGATAAAGTCCTGCGCGCTGGAAAACTGCCCATTGACTTCGTATGCGCGTGGCGGTGTATGGCCCGGCAACGGCGCCGCAGACTCAGCAGACTCACTCATGCGCCGGCCCCATCAATGCTCCAGGCACCCTTGCGGCACAGGCCGCGTACTTCGCAATATTGACAAACGGATTCGATCCCATTAGCGGGCATAGCCGCACCCTGCTGTATGGCTTGCATATTGTTGATGATGTGTCGTTGCAGCGCTGGCTGCCATTGCGCATAACGGGCGGCTTCGACATCGGCAATTTTTCCCTTGGTCGATTCCAGCGCAACGTAATGCGCGGACGCTACCGGGACATCTAGCAACAGGCCATAAAAAGCTAGTTGCTGATCTTCCCCATGTTTAAGGCGGTTGCTTAAAACAGCTTGCGCGCTGGTCTTGTAATCGAGCACGGCAAAAGCGCCTTCGGCATTTTCATCGATACGATCGATGCGGCCATTGAGCATGATCTGGCCGCCATCCCATTGCAATGGCTGTTCACGCCATTCTTCACCCAGCACAAATTGCCAGCCTTGCGCCTCGCGTAAATTGGCCCATTCAAGATAGGCCGGAATGACTTTTTTCCAGCGTGCGTAATAGCCTAGCGCGGCCGCATTTTTCTTCAATTCCTGATCGAAAATTTGCGCTGAAATTGAACCTAACAAAAGATCGCGATTCTCGACGCTACCAGCCCGGATCGCCTCGTGATAAGTGTTGAGAATCTGATGCAACCAATCACCGTAATCGCGTTTTTGTGGCATATCGGACAATTCATCCAAGCCCGACAAACCCAACATCCGACTGGCAAAAAACTGGTAGGGGCAAGCCAGATAGCTGTTGTAACCGCTAGCGGACAATCTAGACGGCGCCAGGACTGCCGCGGATGGTGACGGCTTTACAGTCGAGAACGATTGCAGATTTTTTTCTGCCATACCAATGCGGCCAACCGGCAAGGTCGGCAACCCGGCTGCTTCCAAGGTCAATTGCAAACGCTCCAGCCAGGGACTGATAGGATTGGGTTCGCCGTCGCGATGGGATTGCCACGATAGGACGACTTCGGGATTAACACTAAGTAATTCGGTCAAATCTTGCAATTGCTCGCGCTGTAAAAACTCGCGTGTAACCAGACCCAATTCGCGTCGAACTGCATTGGCGAAAAAAAGAGATTCAGCCGGCTGCGATGGCAAGTGACGCGCATCCGCTCCCACCAATAACACCGCATCGAATTTGCGTAAGCGGGCGCCATTGAGCGGCAACATGACGACGCGTCGATCTTCACCCGCAGCGAGAAACGGGGTTTGTTCGAGCCGCAGGCTAAGGAAGGCGCGCCATTCAGCAAAGGAAAACGCGTGTGCATGAAAAGCACTGTCTGCGGCATTTTCAGCTTCGCAATCCTGCGCCATGTCTGACAATAAAATTAATACTTGTGCGCCGGCTGCATCGCTGGCTAGCGCACCGATCATACCTAACACCGCCATTGTGGAGCGCGTCGCTGCAATCCACTCAGCCAAGGTCTTTCGACGCGAAAACGTGCCGGCTTGCTGTGCCAATTGCTTTAAAGTCTGGCGCTCTTGCGGATGCTTGAATAAGGCTGCCTGTGCCGCTTCCCAACCACCGAGCACATTGGCTTGGCGTAGCGCACGTTCAATTACCATGATCTGATCCGATTTATCGGATAAATGCGTCAGCATGAAAGGCGATTTCAAGAGATCAAATAATGCCACCGTTTCAGCACGCGTCGCCACCACGTCAAACCATGCCGCAAGTCCGGCGGCGGCACGGGTAGTCGACAATTTCCAGCCAGTTTCATCCGCTACCCAGACTTGGGCGCGCTGCAATAATGCACGAATCCGGCGCGCCGTTACCCGATCCTGCGCAACGATGGCTAGCGATGTTTTGCCCTCGGCCAGCCAATTGATAATGGCTTGCGCCCCTTGCTGTGCCTCATCTTCCAGACCGCTGGCCTCGCATAAGGCGACGCCAGATGGCACCGCAATTTCCGCGAATTGCTGACTTAGCAGATCGTTCCGGATGATTTGTTCGTTCGATTGTTCTGAATTATCAGTATGTAACTCAGGCCAGGCTTGTGCATAGACTGGCGTAATTTTCCCTGGACGCCAATCCAGCCCCAATCGCAATACCGATGCGTAACTCGAATAGGTTTGCAAGAATGCCGTATCAATTGAGTTCGGCTCGACCGGACTGATCCATATCAACGGCCGTTCAGCAGTGGCCGCGAATCGCTGCAATTGAGCAAAACGCTCGACCCTAGCGTCACTTACATCCAGTTGGCTTTGCCATATCGACCACACTAATTGTGCTTCGTCCGATAATAATTGCTGCCCTGACGGCGTTAACGTTTGCAGGGCGCTATGCCAACGTTGCGCCACGGCTTGCGGTGTCAAGTGGACCGTCGGCAACAATGCCTGCGTCAATTCATCCGATAGCGCCAACAAGGTTTGCGCTAGAGGTAGCAAATCGGCATTGCGCTGCGCGCTGAACAATTTCTTGAGCCATGCGTGCTGGCGCAGTTCTGCATACATCGCCATCAAACGGGCACCATCGGAACTCACTACCACCGCATCCGGCGACGGCATTTGCATCGCCAACAAACCCGATATCGTATTAATCCGTGGCGCAATGAAGGCGCAGCCAAGCGCCTCTGCCAAAGCCTCTTTCAAATACTGCGCATGAACAAAAGTCGGCACTACCACCTGAATCGCAGATAGATCCCTGGCATGAGCGTCAAGAATATGGCGCGCTGCTGCTTGCCAAAAATCTGCTGTCGATGGAATCAGTGCTGAGTTGAATGGCATCAAAGAAAAATGAGGATGTAAAATAAACAGGTCGAAATCGTTCGAAAGACACCACCAACCTGCTGAAAACCGTGGCTGCCGCGGGTAAAACATTTTAAGCGAAGCCCGTTGTAAATTAGCGCAATATCAAACTCTTTCGCGATTGAACTCACCATTTTTAAAAAATATCGGGTATTATTCGACAAAATTCCCGCCCGACATCCCCTTCTGCACCTTTCCGCCTTATTGAATTCGTGCATAACGTCTCCATTATCTTCAAACTACGGAAGCGTTGATGGCACCCACCAAGCAGGAATGCCATGAAGGCACATTGATCCACTACTCCCTCTCATCGAGGAAAATATGAGCGAAAACATCAAATACATCACAGACGCGTCTTTTGACATCGACGTACTCAAATCGGATTTACCTGTATTGGTTGACTTCTGGGCCGAGTGGTGCGGCCCTTGCAAAATGATTGCGCCGATTCTTGAAGAAATCGCAAAAACCTACGACGGCAAAATCGTCATTGCAAAAATGGATGTCGATGCCAATCAAGCTGTGCCAGCCAAGTTCGGTATTCGCGGTATTCCTACCCTAATC
>JAZKIX010000203.1:0-238 GCA_040384645.1 Pseudomonadota bacterium
TGCTCGATGAGCCGACCGCCGGCATGAACCGGGGCGAAGCCGACGCGGTGGTGGAATTGATCAGGCAAGTGACCACTGGCAAAACTCTGCTCATGGTCGAGCACGATATGCAAGTGGTATTCGGCCTGGCCGATAAAATTGCGGTGCTGGTCTATGGCGCCGTTATCGCCTGCGATACGCCGGCCAATATCCGTGCCAATCCTGCGGTGCAAGAAGCCTATCTGGGTGTGGCGCCAGT
>JAZKIX010000203.1:248-42980 GCA_040384645.1 Pseudomonadota bacterium
ATTGGAGATTGAAGATTTGCACGCTTTTTATGGCAAGAGCCATGTCTTGCACGGCCTTGATCTGGTAGTCGGCGCGGGCGAGATTGTCAGCTTGCTGGGTCGCAACGGCGTTGGTCGCTCGACCACGCTGAAAGCCGTGATCGGCCAAGTCAAGGCGCATGGTTCGATCCGCTTCAAGGGGGGGCAAATGCTCGGTCTGAAACCGTTTCAGATTGCGCGCCATGGTATTGGCTATGTACCGGAAAATCGCGATATATTCCCCACTTTGAGCGTGCAGCAAAACCTTATTCTGGGACAGAAATCTGTCCAAAAACATGCGAAACCGGCACGCTGGCAATTGCAGGATATGTACCGCATGTTCCCGGTATTGGAGCAACGTAAGGACGCCGCAGCCGGCGTATTGTCAGGCGGCGAACAGCAAATGTTGACGCTGTGCCGCAGCCTGATGGGTGACCCTGATCTGATCATGATTGATGAGCCAACGGAAGGGCTGGCACCGAAAATCGTGGCGCAGCTGGCAGACTTCTTACGCCAGTTAAAAGAGCAGGGCTTGTCGGTATTGCTGGTGGAACAAAAACTTGCCATTGCGCTCGATATTTCGCAGCGTGTCCTGGTCATGGGGCATGGTGCGGCGGTATTTGAAGGCACGCCGCAAGCCTTGCTCGATAACGTCGCAATCCGGCGCGAGTGGTTGGCGGTGTAGTGCAGACGCCAGGCCAATACCGGTTTTGATTCAAGCTGGTTTTTGTTCAGAATATCGACTCTAAATCGACTGCCGGAAACGGTTGCCGGTTCGGCTATAGTGAGGTTTGCAGAGTACAGCGTCGACCAAGACTGACCGATTTTGATATTTCCCCAAATTCATTTCAAACATCCTCATTTACACATCCCCACAAGGAATTTCCATGACCGCCATATACCAAGTGAACGGTGACATCGCAGTCATCACCCTCAATAACCCACCGGTCAACGGTCTCGGCAAAGTCACCCGCGGTGCCGTGATCGAAGGCATGCACACCGCGCTGGCCGACCCGCAAGTGGTGGCGATCGTCATCACCGGTGCCGGCCGTGCTTTTTGCGGTGGCGCCGATATCAAGGAATTCAATACACCCGCAGGGCTGGAAGAACCCTCGCTGCACACCATGAATAGCCTGATCGAAACGTCGACCAAGCCGGTGGTTGCCGCGATTCATTCGGTTTGTATGGGCGGCGGACTGGAACTGGCGTTGAGCTGTAATTACCGGATTGCAGCCCCCGGAGCACAGATTGCCTTGCCCGAAGTAAAAATTGGCATCTTGCCCGGCGCCGGCGGCACCCAGCGCCTGCCGCGCGCAGTCGGGTTGGAACTGGCGCTCACCATGATCACAGGCGGTGCGCCGATATTGTCGGAAAAGTTGGCCGATTCCGGCTTGCTTACCGCCATTATCGAAGGCGACTTGATGCAGGGCGCGCTCGATTTTGCCCATCAAGTAGTTGGCCGGCGCGTCGACGGCCGCAAGCCGAACGAAGTGCGCGACATCAGCATCGACCATCCAAATCCGCAGGCTTTTTTGGAAGCAGCACGCGCCAAAGTCAAGGCAGCGGCTGGGCCATTCCCAGCGCCGCTCAAATGCGTCGATGCCATTGCCGCCGCCGTGACGATGCCGTTTGAAGACGGTATCGAATTTGAAAAGAAATTATTCCTTGAGCTGGTGCAAACCACCGAATCGAAAGCCCTGCGCCACGCATTCTTTGGCGAACGCGCCGCCGGCAAAGTGCCTGACGTACCGGAAAATACGCCGCTGCGGCCGATCAAATCGGCTGCCGTGATCGGTGCCGGCACCATGGGTGGCGGCATCGCAATGAATTTTACCAATGCCGGCATCCCGGTCACCATACTGGAAATGCAGCAAGAGGCGCTCGATAAAGGTTTGGCAAAGATTCGCAAAAATTACGAAAACAGCCTCAGCAAAGGCAAGCTGACGTCGGAGCAATTGGCGCAGCGCACCGGCTTGATCACAGGCACGCTTTCGTATGAGGATATCGCCCAGGCCGATATCGTGATCGAGGCGGTATTCGAAGATATGGCGGTGAAACAAGCCATCTTTAAACAGCTAGATCAAGTCATGAAGCCAGGCGCGATCCTGGCATCGAATACTTCCACGCTGGACTTGAATCAGATCGCCGATTTCACCAATCGCCCGCAAGACGTGATCGGCATGCATTTTTTCAGCCCGGCCAATGTGATGAAGTTATTGGAAATCGTGCGCGGCGCCAAGACTGGCAAGGACGTGCTGGCAACAGCCCTGGCACTATCGAAAAAAATTAAGAAAACCGGCGTGGTATCCGGCGTATGCGACGGTTTCATTGGCAACCGCATGCTGGAACCCTATGTGCGGCAAGCCTATTTCTTGTTGGAAGAAGGTTGTTTGCCGGAGCAAATCGATCAAGCTGCTGAAAATTTTGGCTTCGCCATGGGCCCGTTCCGCATGGGCGATCTGGCAGGCAACGACATCGGCTGGGCTATCCGCAAACGCCATTACGCTGAACATCCTGCTGCAGCGCGAGTTGCGATTGCAGATCAATTGTGTGAAATGGGGCGCTTCGGGCAAAAAGCCGGTGCCGGCTGGTACGACTACCAAGCTGGTGATCGCACAGCGCATCCATCTGGCGTCGTCAAAGACATGATCCTGCAACATTCGGCAGCCTTGGGCTTGACTCGGCGCGATATCGGCGAGCAGGAAATCGTGGAGCGACTGGTGTACGCGCTGGCCAATGAAGGCGCCCGCATTCTGGAAGAAGGTATCGCCATGCGCGCCTCGGACATCGACATGATTTACCTCTCCGGCTACGGCTTCCCCTTACACCGCGGCGGGCCGATGTTCTATGCCGATACGGTTGGCTTGCCGCAAGTGGTGGCTGCGATAGAAAAATATGCTCAGGGTCAAAATGGCGTAGCGTGGAAACCGGCGCCATTGCTGTTAAGGCTGGCGGCAGAGGGCAAGGGATTTAATGGCTGATGGTGTGGATCGCAGGGAAAACACGCGGCCGTAGCTTGTGTATATGCGAAAATATGGGGGTATAGGGCAATAATGCACTTCTCCCGCACGTTTTCATTGGCGCTTATTTAATACTGCATGGAGTATATTTTTGGCTTTCCGAACAAAAATAGACACCCTGAAGCCTCGGTTCGCCAATGCCCCGCGTCGTGCGGACACAATTTATAATGTCGGCTTGCTTGCAGGACGCATTGTGATTGCCCCGATGCTCTTGCAATAATGATGCACTTTCTGCTCTACCAACCGGACACTAACCTATGCAATACGTATCAACCCGCGCAGGCGCGGCCAATTCTTCGGCACCGCAATCTTTTTCCGATATCTTGCTGGGCGGCCTCGCCTCCGATGGCGGATTGTTCTTGCCAACCGAATATCCGCAAGTGACTGATGCCGAATTGACTGCCTGGCGCAAGCTGTCGTATGCCGACCTGGCATTCGAAATCCTGCGTAAATTTGCCACTGACATCCCCGACGCTGACCTCAAGGCGCTGACCAAAGAAACTTACACCACCGAGGTCTATCGCAACGCCCGCGAAGGCGACGACCTCAAGCAAATCACGCCGCTGCGCCTGCTGGAAGAAAACCTGCAAAAAGGCGGCGCCACTTCCCTGATCCTGCAATCGCTGTCGAACGGCCCAACTCTGGCGTTTAAGGACATGGCGATGCAATTGCTGGGTAATCTGTTTGAATACACGCTGGCCAAGCACAATGCCGAACTCAATATTTTCGGCGCCACCTCGGGCGATACCGGCAGCGCGGCCGAATATGCGATGCGCGGCAAAAAAGGCATCCGCGTTTTCATGCTGTCGCCGCACAAGAAAATGAGCGCTTTTCAGACCGCGCAAATGTTCAGCCTGCAAGACCCCAACATTTTCAATATCGCAGTCGAAGGCGTGTTCGACGATTGCCAGGACATGGTCAAAGCCGTTTCCAACGATCTGGAATACAAGACGCGCCAAAAAATCGGCACCGTCAATTCCATCAACTGGGCCCGCGTGGTGGCGCAAGTGGTGTATTACTTCCGCGGTTATTTATTGGCGACGTCCAGCAACGAACAAAAGGTGTCATTCACCGTGCCGTCCGGCAATTTCGGTAATATCTGCGCCGGCCATATTGCCCGCATGATGGGCTTGCCAATCGACAAATTGGTCGCTGCCACCAATGAAAACGATGTGCTAGATGAATTTTTTCGCACCGGCGTGTACCGGGTGCGTAAGTCGGCCGAGACGTACCACACCAGCAGCCCATCGATGGATATTTCCAAGGCGTCCAACTTCGAACGTTTTATTTTCGACCTGCTGGGACGCGACAGCGACCGCGTGCGGGCCTTGTTCCAGAAAGTCGAAACCCATGGCGGTTTCGACTTGTCCGGCAAGCCCGGCAGCGATGGCGATGAATTTGCCAAGGTCAAGCAATATGGCTTTTTATCCGGCAAATCGACCCACCAAGACCGGCTCGACACCATCCGCGACGTCGCCGATGACTACGAGATCACCATCGACACCCACACCGCCGACGGCATCAAGGTCGCGCGCGAATACTTGGTGCCGGGCGTGCCAATGATCGTGCTGGAAACCGCCTTGCCGGCGAAATTCAATGAAACCATTCTTGAAGCACTGGGCGTCGATGCAGAACGGCCAGCTGGCTTTGAAGACATCGAATCGCTGCCGCAACGTTTTGAAGTCATGAGCACAGATGTGGAAAAAATGAAGGCGTATATTGCGAAAAATACGGGACTGTAAGGCGGGTCGGGTTTTAACCCGACTTGCTGCGCAGCGTTGGGTATAGCCGATATTGGCGCGCTGAAGTCCGACTTACAAGCAAGCTACAGCCGGCCACACATTTGCCTGACGTTATACGCAATATCGGTGAGTTTATGGGGGGTATATGCCTAAACATGCCATTATCCGCACGGTTTTATTGGCTTAAATTTAATACTGTAGCCAGTATATTTTTGTCAAAAAGCTCTAATTTTGCCTTCCAAACTCTCACAGAGCCGCCAATGACAGAACGCAAACCGATGTTGACCGCTTCCGAGGCATTGGCCTTGTTGCTCGCTGCTGCCAAGCCGATCAGCGAGGTTGAAACCCTGCCGACGCAAGAAGCCAATGGCCGCACGTTGGCGATGGATCAAATCTCACAACTCGACGTGCCGTCGATGGATAACACGCAGATGGATGGCTACGCTGTCCATGCTACCGATTGCAGCAGCGGCGCGGTCACATTGCCTGTCAGCCAGCGGATTCCGGCGGGATATGTCGGCCAGCCATTGCAGCCAGGCACAGCGGCGCGGATTTTTACCGGCGCGATGATTCCGCAAGGTGCCGATGCAGTTGTGATGCAAGAAATGTGCGACGCAGGCAGCGATCCCGACCAACCGACCGTCTCTATCAAACATGCGCCCCGAGCCGGGGAATGGATACGCCGCACCGGTGAAGATATTCGTGCCGGCAGTGTGATCTTGCCGGCCGGAACCCGTTTGCGTGCGCAAGAACTGGGTTTGGCAGCCTCGGTCGGCTTTGCCAGCCTGCCGCTGGTACGGCGGCCGCGTGTCGCAGTGTTTTTTACCGGCGATGAATTGACCATGCCGGGCGAGGCACTGAAACCAGGCGCGATCTACAATTCCAACCGCTTTCTACTGCGTGGTTTGCTGGAAAACCTGGGCTGCGACATCAGCGATTTTGGCATCGTACCCGATACGTTGGCTGCGACACGTGACACCCTCCGGCGTGCAGCACAACAACACGATTTAATCCTGACTTCAGGCGGGGTTTCGGTCGGTGAAGAAGACCATATCAAGCCGGCGGTGGAAGCCGAAGGGCGCCTGAATCTGTGGCAGATTGCTTTCAAGCCTGGCAAGCCGCTGGCCTTTGGCGAAGTCAACCGCAGTACCGGGTCGACGGCATTTTTCATCGGCTTGCCGGGTAATCCGGTATCGAGTTTCGTCACATTTTTATTGTTTGTACGCCCCTTCATTTTGCGCATGCAAGGCGTTCAGGATGTGGCGCCAAAGGTGTTCAAGCTGAGAGCCGATTTTGCCTTGGACAAGGCAGATCGCCGAAATGAATTCCTACGTGCCAAAATTAATGGCGGAGGCGGCCTCGACCTGTTTCCCAATCAAGGATCCGGCGTGCTGACCTCGACAGTTTGGGGCGATGGCTTGATCGACAATCCGGCCGGCCACACCATTGCCTTGGGCGATCTGGTCTCATTTATGTCGTTTGATTGCTTGCTCAATTGATGTTCGGTCGCTGGTTGCAGTGGAATAAGGGACGTCAGCAAGGCGGCTATTGGAAGATGTTGCTGGCCACCAGTCCGTGGCCGATTCCATTCGATGCTTATCTGCTGAAATTTGAGCAAGGTGCGGTCATTGCAGAGCACACCGATCCGGTTAAAACTGGCCGCCATTACCGTTTAAATATTGTATTAAAGGCGGCGCAAGAAGGAGGTGAATTTGTTTGTACATCGCCGATCTACAGCAATAGCCGAATCAAATTTTTTCGTCCCGATGCCTGCGCCCATAGCGTGAGTGAAGTCCGGCGCGGCAGTCGCTGGGTAGTGTCGATAGGCTGGATTAGAAGGTAGTTTATGGAAATAACACTGCGTTTTTTTGCCAGTATCCGCGAAGCTCTTGGCAGTTCACACGAGGCATTGCTTTGTCCTGATGACATGCGGACGGTCGGCCAGTTGCGTCATTTCCTGCAACAACGTGGTGGCGTATGGGCCGATGTTTTAGCGGATCGGCGTGCAGTGTTGACGGCATGTAACCAGGTCATGGGCGATAGTGCCACGCTACTGTCGGATGGTTGCGAAGTGGCTTTTTTCCCGCCGGTAACGGGCGGCTGAATTGGTCGAATATTGGTCGAGTTCCACTCGATTTTTCTTTTATTAAATCCAAACACAATCATGCCGATCCGGATTCAAACCGACGATTTCGATCTCTCAGCCGAGTTGGCAGGGCTACGTCAAGGCAATCGGCAAGTCGGTGCAGTAGTGTCTTTTGTCGGCACGGTACGTGATATCAACGACGGCGCCAGCGTGTCGCAGATGGAACTGGAGCATTATCCCGGCATGACGGAAAAGGCTTTGGACGCCATCGTGCTGCGTGCCAAGTCGCGCTGGGATATTTTCGAGGTACTGATCATCCATCGCATCGGGCCGTTGCTGCCATCGGATCAGATCGTGCTGGTAGTCGTAACTTCAAAACACCGGGGTGACGCTTTCTCCGCTTGCGAATTCATCATGGATTATTTGAAGAGCGAAGCGCCATTTTGGAAAAAAGAGCAAACGCCAGACGGCGCACGCTGGGTCGATGCACGTACCGTAGACGATCTGGCGCTGGCGAAGTGGGAGCGGGGCGGCTAGCTAGAAAACAGGGTGTTGTCCTCAATTTTGAGGCGGTGTTGCTGGCCGCTTCATGCATGAAGTTTTTATCGAGTAAGGCTCAATTTTGAAAGAATTACTGAAGTCATGAATCCAATTTCGAATTCGCTGCCATTCCGTATTGGGCAAGGTTATGATTGCCATGCTTTGGTCACCGAGCGCAAGCTGATTATCGGCGGCGTCACGATTCCGCATCGCTTTGGTCTGTTGGGCCATTCGGATGCTGATGTGTTATTGCATGCGATTACCGATGCCTTGTTCGGTGCGGCTGGCCTGGGTGATATTGGGCGCCATTTCCCGGATACCGATGCCCGTTTTGCCGGTGCCGATTCGCGCGCATTGCTGCGCGAAGCTGTTAAACGCGTGGCTGCTGCCGGCTATAAGGTGGGCAATATCGACGCCACCATCATTGCGCAAGCACCCAAGATGGCGCCGCATATCGCACAAATGGTGGCCAATATCGCAAGTGATCTTGAAGTGTCGGCTGCGCAAGTGAACATCAAGGCAAAAACCAATGAAAAAATGGGTTTTCTAGGACGCGAAGAGGGCATTGCCGCAGAGGCGGTGGCATTGATTCTGCTTAAGGTTTAAAGCCGTGCAATAGCACTAAAAAGTAAGTGGTTTAACGGTGGTTGTTTCGCTCTTGAAAGGATTGAGTATGTCGCATGAAGGCTATCACGAACCCTTGGAAAAATTGTCCGCGCTGACGCAGGATATGCACCGCGCCATTACATCCCTGATGGAGGAATTGGAAGCAGTCGATTGGTATAACCAGAGGGTGGATGCCTGTAGCGATCCAGAATTGCGGCAGATTTTGATACATAACCGCGATGAAGAAAAGGAACATGCTGCGATGGTGCTGGAATGGATACGGCGCCACGATCCGAAAATGGATCATGAGTTACGCGATGTACTTTTTAAAGAAGGGCCGATCACCGGGCAGCACGAATAGCTTGCTTGGATCTTTTTAGCGCCAGAGTCGATTTAAGGCATGGTCGATTCTGGTGAGAATAAGGACGATAAGGACGCCAAAGAAGTTTCAGATTTCACTAATGGTAATTTTATTTTTACACTCAAGCCACCGCCAACACGGTTACTCAGTTGTAGCGCGCCGCCATGTCTTTGCACCACACGATTGACAATTGCCAATCCCAGTCCGGCTCCATTGGCTTGACCACGTGCGGTATCCATCCGGCTGAAGGGCTGTAGCAAACGTTCCATTTCGGACTCTGGTACGCCAATACCGTGATCGGTAATTTCGATAACTGCGTGGGCCACGCCGCTGCTTGTTTCCGAATAACAGGCAAGGGCGATATCGGCCATGTCGGTGTCGATGGTTTTGCCATAACGCCGCGTATTCTCTATCAGGTTATTGATGACGCGCTTGAGGTCAATCGCGTTGCCGGACACGGCAATATTGTCCTGGATCTTGGCGTTCAGCCTGACGTCGGGCATGCGCGCGGCCTGATGCGCACTGTCGGCCAATAAGATGCTGAGATCAACCAAGGTAAAGCTAGCGCTGTCGGTCGGTTTGGCGTAGTCCAGGAATTGCCCAATGATGGCATCCATCTGGCCAATATCCGATTGCATTCCTTGCCGCGCATCGTCGGATAAATGCGCCATTTCGACTTCTAGCTGCATTCTGGCCAGTGGCGTGCGCAAGTCATGCGAGATACCAGCCAAAATGACCGCACGGTCTGTTTCCACTCGGTTCAGGTCGTCCACCATTTGATTGAAGCTGCGATTGGCTTCGATGATTTCGGTCGGGCCATTTTCAGGCAGTGGCTCTGGTTTTTGCCCTTTGGCAATGGCGCGGGCAGTGCTAGTGAGGCGAGCCAAAGGGAGGTTGATCAAGCGCGAAATAAAGAAAGCGCCGAGCAACGACAAGATCATGACGACGCCAGCCCAGCCCAGCCATTGCAGACCGCTGACTTTTTCGACCCGGTCGCGTTCCAACATCAGCCAATATTGGTCTTCTTCAATCGAAAAACTGACCCAAAAGCCGCGTACGCCATTTACTTTGCCCGCGAATTGCGTGTCGGCACCCAATTTTGCTTTGACCGTATCTTGCAATACTGGAAGGCCATCAAAATCAGGCGTCGGCTCAATCACGTCACTATTTTCTAGCGGATAGATGCGAATGCCTTCGTTGCTGGCGAGGTCGAACAGTAATTCGCGCCGCATTTCTGGCGCAGAATGGGTGAGCGCTGCACGGGTAATAGTGACGACAGAAATAATTTGCGCTGCGATTTGTTGCGCTCGCGGCGTGCGCTCTACAAAGCTAAAGCTGGCGATCCACGCGGTCATGCTCATGGCAATGAGTACGCCGAGCAAAAAGAAGGTGCGCCAGAACAGGCCACTATTGAGCCAGACAAGCTGTCTTTTAGCGCGTGATTTCAGCATGACACGTAATCGGTTGAATTAGCGCGGCTGGCCTTCAGGAATAAATACATAGCCGAGACCCCAAACGGTCTGGATATACAAGGGGCTGGATGGATCGGGTTCGATCAGCTTGCGTAGACGGGAAATTTGGACATCGAGGCTGCGGTCGAACACTTCGTATTCGCGTCCGCGTGCCAATTCCATCAATTTTTCACGCGATAAGGGTTGTCGCGCATGGCGTGCGAATACTTTCATGACGGAAAATTCACCGGTCGTCAAAGGCACTGTTTCGCCATTTCTCTTGAGGGTTCTAGTACTCAAATCGAGAATGAATTCGCCGAATTCGAAAGACTGCGGCTTCTCGGAAGGTGCGCCTGGAAGTTCGTCGGGGGCTTTTCGGCGCAGCACCGCGCCAATACGCGCTACCAATTCACGCGGATTAAAAGGCTTGGGCAAATAATCGTCGGCACCCATTTCAAGACCGATGATGCGATCTACATCTTCGCCTTTGGCAGTGAGCATAATGATCGGAGTTTGATCGCCGGCACCACGCAGGCGGCGGCAAATCGACAAGCCATCTTCGCCCGGCAACATGAGGTCAAGAACCAATAAGTCGTAACGCTCGCGTAACCAAAGCTTGTTCATCGCTTGCGCGCTTTCAGCCGCGACCACGGTAAAACCTTGTTCGCTCAAATAGCGCCGCAAAAGATCGCGTAGACGAATGTCATCGTCTACCACTAGAATCTTGGCCTGATGCCCGGCAGGCAAGGAATTGCTGGCAGTAGTTGTCGTATTCATAGTGCTATGTTACCGTCAATGGACAGCTCGATAATGCTGAATTTTAAGACATTACAAAGTGTTACAACCTTTACCCAATCAGCCTTTCTGTGCAATGTGATGCGTTTTACACTGACGGCGTATCGAGGTGCGCTTACTCGTTTAAATAGCATTACTGGAGTCAAATCTTATGGATAGGACACTTAAAAAAATCAATTCATTTCTTCCTGTGTTTTTCTTGTCTATGTGCGCGCTTACGACTGCGCCGACGGATGTATTCGCACAAAATGCTGATAGAGAGACAGGACAAACTTCGCGCCGACAACATTTAGGGCCGGATTCTAACGCACAGCGTAGTGAAAGTTCCCCTCCAATAAGTGAACGGCGTCGGGTGTTGGATCAAATGCGGCGCAATTCGATAACAAATGCAACCCAGGTTGAGAGTGTCGCACCAGTCGATCCCAACGGCACTAGTGCAGTACCGCAAGGCAGGAGGACAGGCAGAATGTCTTTTGAAGAGCGACGTGATTTACGGCGTCAAATTAACGAGGCCGGTCACGATATTTATGGAAATCCCCCTAATCGATAACAACTGCCCATAAAAAAGCCGCCATATAAATATGGCGGCTTTTTTGTATCCCATCATGGCGATACATGCATTACAAGCATTTAATCTGCTGCGTAAATATCATTGTCCTTGGTTTCTTTCACAAACAAGGCGCCGATAACGACAGTCATCAACGCAATGACGATCGGGTACCAAAGACCATAATAGATATCGCCTTTGAATGCCACCAGAGCAAAGGCAGTGGTGGGCAACAAGCCGCCAAACCAGCCGTTACCGATGTGGTACGGCAATGACATTGAGGTGTAACGAATCCGGGTAGGGAACATTTCCACCAGCATCGCGGCAATCGGGCCGTACACCATCGTTACATACAACACTAGAATGACCAGGAGCAACAGTACCATCGGTTTATTAATTTGCTCTGGATCGGCCTTGGTTGGATACCCGGCTGCTTTGATTGTGTCAGCCAATTCTTTCGAGAAAGCCTTATTTTTTGCGTCAGCCTCTTCTTTGGACAACCCATTAGCATCGTAAGAAGTCAATATTTTGTCTCCCACTTTAACGGATGCGATGGTTCCGGCAGCTGCAATCTCATTGGAATAGTTGACCGATGCGGCAGCCAATTTTGCCTTAACGATATCGCAGGAAGATGTGAACTTCTTGGTGCCGGTTGGATTGAACTGGAATTGGCAATTATCCGGATCCGCTGTAACGACCACAGGTGCGCTGTTCAAAGCTGTTTCCAATGCTGGATTGGCGTAGTGAGTCAATGCGCTGAAGATTGGGAAATAGGTCACCGCTGCAATCAGGCAACCAGCCAGGATAATTGGTTTGCGACCGATTTTGTCTGACAACGTGCCGAACAAAATAAAGAACGGTGTACCGATCAAGAGAGAAATCGCGATTAGGATATTAGCGGTGGCGCCATCGACTTTGAGTGTTTGCGTCAAGAAAAACAGTGCATAAAATTGACCTGTGTACCAAACCACCGCTTGACCCGCTGTCAGGCCGAATAACGCCAGAATAACGATCTTGAGGTTTTTTGCCTTGGCAAACGATTCGGTCAACGGTGCTTTAGATGTTTTTCCTTCCGCCTTCATTTTGGCAAAAGCTGGCGACTCGTTCATCGATAGGCGAATCCAGACTGAAATCCCTAGTAAGAACACGGATACCAGGAAAGGAATGCGCCAGCCCCAAGCAGCAAAATCTTCTTCACCGATCGCAGTACGCGTACCCAAAATTACGACTAGTGACAAAAACAGACCGAGCGTGGCCGTGGTTTGAATCCACGAGGTAAAGGCGCCGCGCTTGCCGTCCGGCGCGTGCTCGGCAACATAGGTCGCCGCGCCGCCGTATTCACCACCGAGTGCCAAACCTTGCAAAATCCGTAGGGAGATTAGGATAATCGGTGATGCGATACCCCAAGTTGCAAAACCGGGTAACAAGCCAACCAGGAAAGTCGACAAACCCATAATGACGATGGTTACCAAGAACGTGTACTTCCGGCCGATCATGTCGCCTAGACGGCCAAACACCAAAGCACCAAATGGCCGCACGATAAAGCCCGCAGCAAATGCCAAAAGCGCAAAAATAAACGCAGTATTCGGATCGGTTCCGGCGAAAAATTGTTTTGCGATAATGGCTGCGAGTGAGCCGTACAGATAAAAGTCATACCACTCAAATACCGTTCCCAAGGATGAGGCAAAGATCACTTTGCGTTCTTCAGGAGTGATTTTGCGGTTAGCCGCGGCCGAGCCCGTGGCCAATGTTGATGCTGTCGCCATGCTTGTCTCCTTCTAGTTATAAATATGGTGTGCAACATACTTGCACCCGAATCGTGCCAACTGAGTTTGCTACGCAAAGCTTACGCCATGCTTTCTTGAAACTTACAGAAACTTACAGAATTGTATTAATGTGGTATCTCAAGTTTCAGCGCATCAATTTCTCAATGGCGGATCAATCGATGTTCAACGACTTGACCCTTGCCATGTAAAAATGCGGCATCAGGGTAACCAGCACTGCCATATTGAAAGGTAAAACATGATTCGACACATTGTGATGTGGAAATTGAAAGAGTATGCCGAAGGTGCAGACCGGCTCAGCAATGCGCAAAAAATGAAAACCCTGCTGCAGGCTTGTGCCGCAATCGTGCCGGGGATTTTGCGTTTTGACGTCGCATTGGCGCAAGATGGCTTGGAGTCGACCAGCGACGTGGTCTTTTATGCCGAATTTGTGGACAAAAATACGCTCGATGCCTATCAAGCTCATCCACAACACCAGGCGCTCAAGCCATTTTTTGCGGCGGTAAGAGAAGGGCGCCAATGTATGGATACATTTTTCGAGTAGTATTTGACGAAAAATACTAGCCGGAGTATTTTTTTTGTGGCAATAAACACGTGCGCGTGGAGGTGTATTTTGCCCTATACTCCCCCTCAAACTCATCGGTGTGAGAGTGGCGCAGCGAAGCAAGCTGCGCCGAAAAAATAGTGTGCCAAGCCAATTACAAGTCGAAGCGTAATTCCGCCGTGTAAGTGCGCTGGGGATACGGATGAAAGTTCCAATACTGATAATTATTTAAATTATCGATGCCCAACGATGCGCTCCATTGCTTGGCACCCTGGCACCGCAGTCGCAGGTCGGTAGTGAAGTATTTACTTGTACCCTGATAGGCAAAACCGTTGGGGTCCGAGTTATTCAGGGTCGAATATTGATCGCCGCTATAACGTGCGCCAAAGGCAAGCGTCCAATGCGGATCGAATCGATAGCTAGCCAAGCCGGTGGCGCGCCATACCGGCACGCGCGGCTGGTATTTGCCGATGGTGTCGCCGGGCAGACTGACAAACCCCATGTTTTCTTTGATACGCGAATCGGCATAGGTAATACTGCCGGACAGGTCTAGCCCATCGCCCAGCACATCGCTTGCGTTAAAAGCGAGCTCAACACCCTTGGTTTGGACCCGGCCCACGTTCTGTACGCGGCTAATATTGGCGTTCGCAATCGGATCAAACGTGGTTTGTGAATAGAGCGAATCACGCACATTTTCGCTGAATAGGGTAAGGCGCAATATGCCGCCGCCCACGTCTTTTTCTGCGGTCAGTTCGGTGGTCCACGATTTTTCAGGTCGCAGATTGGGATCGTTGATATATTTTGAATTGGTGCTCGAGGTCGCCCCATACAGTTCGGCCACAGTGGGCATCCGTACTGCGCGCCCGGTCGAAGCCTTGAATACGGTATCGTCCGACCACTGATACGACAGGGCCGCCTTAGGCGAAACAAAAATATTGTCGCGTGCAGCATAAGTCGTATTGGCGCTATTGGTCGATGAGAAACGCGTAAAACCATCTTTGGCGTGCCAATTTTCTAGCCGGGCACCGAATACCGCTTGCCATTGCGGCGCAATAATCCAGCGGTCTTGTCCATACAGGCTGCGCAACCGGGTATTGCCGCCGACTTCGCTGGCCAGTGCGCCGGCCTCATCCATCATCCAGTTGCCTGCGATAGTTGATTTCAAAATATGCAGTTTGTAGCTTTCTTGCTGGAAGCCAAAGTCGACAATATGGTCGCCCTTTACGCCCTGTGGACGCCAGATCCCTTTCAGCGACAGCGTATTCCAGCCAGTGCCATCCTGATCCTGTATTGTGCCGGTGCCCCCAGACATTGCCGCCGGTAACGCACCGGTCGCGGCGCGCTGTTGATCCCGGCTGTAATCGACCAGGCTGGCGGCAAGCTCCCAATCCCAGTTCGATTTGGTATTTGATTTAACCGACACGCCATGCATCAAATGCTGCAACGAATCGTTGCTCTGGTTGAAATCGGTCGTTCCTAAGGTATATCCCATGCCATCAATGCTGATCGGGCCACTATAGACCGGCGCGCCGGTTGTGCTGTTGCGCAGATAGCTTTGCGGCCGACCTTCCGAGGTATTTTGCCATGCACCAAGGGTGTAGCTGGCACGCACCGTGGGAGAAAAATCATAGGCCAGCTTGGCTTTGAAATGATCTTGAATGGTGTGATATTCGGTCGCGGTACCCACGATCAGCCAAGGGGTATTGTTGCGGTCAAGTCCGGTAACCGCACCCGTAACCGCTGTCGCTGTGCTGGCGGGCGGCGTCGTGCTAATGGCTTTGGTTGGGAATGTCAGCGGTTGGCCATGACTATCAGTGCGATTGACGTTGATCCACCAAGCCCAGTTGCCGCTGCGGTTGCCGATCGAGGCACTGGTTTGATAGCCGCGAAAGGTAGTGTCTGTTTGATAAAGCTCAAACGGCTGCACAAAATAACTAGCTTTGGCATGCGCCTCGAATTGCTTGGGCATGCGTGTCACATAGTCGACCACGGCACCGACCGAATTACCAGAATAGGCGGCCGAAAATGGTCCATACATGACATCAGCACGCTCGATTTCTTCCGGCGTCACCATGCCCCAGCGCGGCGCGTAAGTGGCACCGTTACCCAGATAATTGGATAGCAAAATACCGTCTGCATACACTGCCGAACGTGCGCTATTGCCGGTGCCGGAGGCACGACTAGACAAAACTGCGTGGTTGTAATCGCCGATATAGCGCTTGCGTACCAGTAGGCTTGGGAAATATTTTAAAGCGTCTTCGCTATCTGTGGCGTTGACGGTTTCTGCTAATTGCTGGCTTGTGATGCCCTCCATCGTAGTCGGGATCTGTGACGGCAGCGAACTGGGCTGGCCGCTGGTTACGGTCACGATGCCGAGCGTTTTGATTGGCGCATCGGCACCCGATATCTCTAAAGGCGCCTGGTCGGCCATTTGTGCGAAGGCTGCAGTGGAAAATGCAGTGAGCAGGGACGCGGTGAGCGGTTTGAAACGGAAATGCATGAGAAATCCTAAGCTAAATGGGGCTGCTTATGACGCAGTTGCAAGACAACAGAATTGCGACGAAGGTCAGCATCGAATCGACGCGGCATCACGCAAGGTAAAGCGTCGATGACGAAGTGGGTTTAGATCGAAACACTGATGCTGCGTACAAGCGCTGCGAACAAAACAAGCCGGCGCAAGTACGGAGCTAAACGCGGACGTGAGCGCGGCTGTGGGCGCAATTACGCCGGGGCGACAATCAGTGAAAGCGACTGAAAATTCAGGCGAGGGAAGGCGGGGCGCGCGATTGCGCAATGGCCCAGATAAAAAGCGGGCTTGGCGATTGATAGAAAAGGGCGGGGAAACTGTTGCTGCCATTAATCGCCGGCAAAATCACAGCGGCAGTTGGCGGCAAAACGAAGGCGCTTGCATGGGTTTGGCAAAACGGACAGTGGGCGGACGCCATGTCTTTTTCGGTTGGTAGGGATGATTTTGAATCCGGCAAGCTGCTTACTTTAGATTCGCCAGCTTTAATTTGCTTGATGCCGTCAATTGAGCAAATCTCAACCCAGGAGTTGTTGGTACCGGTCGCAGCAGCCATTGCATGGGAAATCGACGGTGCAAGAGCGGCCAACAAAATCGCAAAACATGCGATCCAGGCGGCTATTTGTCGAGTTGTCTTTTTCATTCCCATTGGCGAATTTTATCATCCGTCGATGGGGGCTCCCATTTTAAAAGCGTCAATCAATCGATGAAGCGCATGCTTCGAATGCTCTCTGGCCGCCTTTTCATAAAATAATACTGGGTAGGGTATTTTATTTGACGCAATTAAAACGTGCGGCTAAGCAATGGTTTTGGCATATACACCCCTGTTTTTAAGAAATTTCCGACTTGGCCGGCTCCAGGTAGGACATACAGGCCATTTCACACTTGAGAAGCAAAGGCTGCATCCAGTTTTAAGCTCAGCCAAAGCATCCCCTGCAACCACATGGTAGACTCGCACAATGAATCGCCTCTTTAAGACAATCATGGTATGGCTAATGTTAGCTGCGCTTCCTGTTCAGGGAATTGCGGCAGCAAC
Organism: Pseudomonadota bacterium; assembly: GCA_040384645.1. Classification (GTDB taxonomy): domain Bacteria; phylum Pseudomonadota; class Gammaproteobacteria; order Burkholderiales; family Burkholderiaceae_D; genus JAZKIX01. Next base: position 17,303 of record JAZKIX010000203.1, read on the forward strand.
CATGATTTCGTGCGGTCCGTCGCATAAGGCTTCGTCCGCCGGCGCGATGTCGAAGCTTGGTGATAAGCATGCGGCGCACAATATTGAATCGCAGGTGACATCTTCTCACCACGCTTACTTGGATGCAGGACACGAAGCGCATTTTCACGAAAGCGACGATGCAGACTCTGGGCATCAACATAGCACCTCCAGCTGTAGCGCTTGTGGCGTGTGCTGCGTGGGTGCAGCGCTTATCCCCGCTACGCTTGATTGGGATGTCCGTCATGACGGATCCGAGCCGGTCCTGATAGTTCCGCAGTTTGCCTTCCTGAGCCACATCTCGGCCGGGTTAGAACGTCCTCCCCGAATCTTCTTCGCGTAGTTCCCCGCGCGCGCCTTACGCTTGGCTAATGCCATTCGCGATTAGGTCCCCCCTTCGTGCCAAGCACGACGTATTCATTGGGAAAAATTCTATGACTCTTGTACATTGGGCAAGCGTTGCGGCGTTCCTCGGCATGTCCGTGCCGACCGCAGCCCTTCAAGCCTCTCCGCAGCCGCAGGCTGCAAATACCCCTGCCGCGACGCCGGCGATGACGTATAACTCGGCCTTTGCCAGCTACAGGCCTTTCAAGGACGCTGACGCTCCACCAGACACAGCCTGGCGCGCAGCAAACGCTGTCGTACAGAGCCAAAGCGGACACGGGTCACACGGCAACTCAGCATCGCAGTCGGCTCCCTCGGTTCCCGACAGCGCAGGACAGCGGCCAGCTGGCCAAATGCCCGCGACATCACGTCCATCTCAAACGGGAGAACACAGTGGCCATCATTAAAGCTGTTTCCTTTTTGACCCTTAGCAGCGTGTTCCTGGGCGGCTGCTCGACCTTCTCCGCCGATGGCGGAATGCAAGATGTTTCCGCCATGACGCGTGAACGCGTAGGCCATCCCGTGTCAATCCAAGCTGCAGGTAGCGGAGAAGTCTTGCGCTCCGCTGTGAACGGGCTGTTGGCTAGCCCGCTCACCCCAGATACGGCCGTCCAGGTCGCGTTGCTGAACAATCCGGGTCTGCAGGCGTCGTTGGCCGAGCTCGGAATTGCCGAGTCCGACCTGGTGCAGGCCGGCCGCATGCGAAATCCCGGTTTTGGTTTTGGGCGCATGCGTGGCGGAGAGGATGTTGAGATAGAGCGAAGTGTAGCGATCGATCTCGTCGGCCTCCTGACAATTCCTCTGCGCCGGGGAATTGAAGCGCGCAGGTTTGAACAGGCCAAAGCCCTGGCAGCATTGCAGGCGGTCCAGCTGGCCAGCCAGACACGCAAAGCGTACTTCAATGCGGTCTCAGCCGAGCAATCGGCCCTTTACATGGCTCAGGTCGCGGCTGGCGCCGAGGCCAGCGCCGAGCTCGCGGCCCGCATGACCAAGGTCGGCAATCTGAGCAAGCTCGACCAGGCGCGCGAGCAGGCGTTTTATGCGGATGCAACAACCCAGGTTGCCAGAGCACGGCACAATGTCACCGCAAGCCGGGAGCAGCTCGCTAGACTGCTCGGCGTATGGGGAGACCAGGCAAACTTCCGTTTGCCGAGTCGCTTACCTGACCTGCCAGACATGTTAATAGTCGCTGCAGACCTCGAAAACGATGCGTTGCAAAAACGCCTTGACGTGGCCATCGCGAAGCGGGATGTCGAATCCTCGGCAAGTACGTTGGGTCTTACCCGTACGACCGGCTTCATTAACGCCCTCGACTTCGGATACACCAACAAAAGTGAAACCGGCAAGCCTAGGGCCAACGGGTACGAAATCTCCATCGAAATTCCGCTCTTCGACTGGGGCGGCGCGCGTACGGCAAAAGCCCAGGCGGTTTATATGCAATCAGTGCATCGCGTAGCCGACACAGCCGTTCGCGCCCGAACCGAAGTCCGCGAAAGTTATTCGGCCTATCGGACCACCTATGACATCGCCCGCCACTATCGCGATGAGGTCGTCCCAGTCCGAAAGAAGATCTCGGATGAAGTCCTGCTGCGCTACAACGGTATGCTCATGAGCGTTTTCGAACTGCTCGCCGACTCGCGAGCCCAGGTCAATAGTGTGAACGCTGCAATCGAAGCGCAGCGGGAATTCTGGCTTGCGGAAAGCGATCTCCAGTCCGCTTTGTACGGGAGCGGCAGCGGTTCAACCGCAATGCGTACCAAAACCGACGCTGCCGAAGCACCTCAAAAACATTGAAAGGAATGAATTCCATGGTTTCACGTAGAAATTTTATGATGGGTGCAGGCGCGGTCGCCGTAGGTTCCGGCCTTGTCTCGCGAGTTGGAGCGGCCACTTTGCCGGAAGCAGCTGTCGCCACCGGCGCTGCGACCCAGCCGCCACCCATGCCGCCAAACGGACGGCCATACAACCCGGTCGTTACATTAAACGGCTGGTCACTTCCATGGCGCATGAACAACGGGGTCAAGGAATTTCACCTGGTCGCCGAGCCGGTAGTGCGCGAAATGGCGCCCGGGATGAAAGCGAATTTGTGGGGCTACAACGGGCAGTCGCCCGGACCCACCATCGAAGTCGTCGAGGGCGACCGGGTGCGCATCTTTGTGACCAATAAGCTGCCGGAACATACCAGCATCCATTGGCACGGCCAGCGCCTGCCTAACGGAATGGACGGTGTTTCCGGTCTGACGCAGCCTTCCATCCAGCCCGGGAAGACATTCGTCTACGAGTTCATCGCAAAGCGTCCAGGCACCTTCATGTACCACCCTCATGCCGATGAAATGGTGCAAATGGCGATGGGCATGATGGGCTTTTGGGTTACGCATCCCAAAGACCCCAATTTCCAGCGCGTCGACAGGGACTATGTCTTCTTGCTTAACAACTATGACATTGATCCCGGTAGCTTTACTCCGAAGGTCAATACCATGCTCGACTTCAACCTGTTTTCGTTCAATAGCCGGGTCTTTCCTGGAATTGACCCAATGGTCGCACGTCAGGGCGACCGGGTTCGTGTCCGGGTAGGAAACCTCACCATGACGAACCACCCCATTCACTTGCACGGTCACGAGTTCGTGGTGACAGGGACAGACGGCGGGTGGACCCGGCCGGAATCGCGCTGGCCCGAGGTTACGACCGATGTCGCGGTGGGCCAGATGCGGGCGATCGAGTTTGACGCTACTGACCTGGGGGATTGGGCCTTCCACTGTCACAAATCCCATCACACCATGAACGCCATGGGCCATAACGTTCCAAACCTGATTGGTGTCGACCATACTGGCATTGCGGAGAAGATCAACAAGCTGGTACCTGACTACATGGTCATGGGCGAAAAAGGCGGCTCGATGGACGGGATGGAAATGCCTCTCCCTGAAAACACGCTGCCAATGATGAGTGGCGAGGGACCCTTTGGCGGCGTTGAGATGGGCGGCATGTTCACGATTATGAAAGTTCGCAAGGATCAAAAGCCTGGCGACTATAAGGATCCAGGTTGGTACAAACACCCACCTGGCACTATAGCCTACGAATGGAGCGGTGAGGCGCCGGCTCCAGCACGTAGCGCTGCTCCGGGCGGACAGTCCATGCCATTGACCGAGAAACCAGGAACGATAGAGATGAATGTACGCAAGCCTTCAGGGCACGGCGGGCACCACTAACCAATAGGAGAATACACGAATGAAAAATCAATTTAATTTTAAAGCGACCTTGGGCAATGCACTTTTCGGAATCGTCCTTTGCTCATCACCTTTGGCGATGGCCCACGACAAGGAAGCCCATGCCAAGCCGAAGCCGGATGCGCCCATCTCCGCTGAAGAGCATGTATTTGGCAAGCAAGGAAATCCAAAGGCGATCACTCGCACCATAGCGATCGACATGACGGACATGATGCGATTTACCCCGCAGGACATAACCGTAAAGCAGGGTGAAACGATCAGGTTCGCTGTAACGAACAAGGGGAAGCTGATACACGAAATGGTGATAGGCACGCTGGAAGAGCTCAAAAAGCATGGCGAAATGATGAAAAAGCACCCTGGTATGGAGCATGACGAGCCGTTCATGTCGCATGTGAGCCCGGGGAAGAAAGAAGACCTCGTATGGCAGTTCACAAAAACGGGCGAATTCCACTATGCGTGTCTGCTGCCCGGCCATTTCGAGGCAGGCATGGTCGGCAAAATTACCGTAATCAAAGCTTAAGCAATACCCTACAGCGATATGGAAAGGACTACTATGAAAATCATTGCAAAACTCTTTTTGGGGGTGCTAACCCTCCTGTCGGTTGCAAACATTGTGCTTGCGCAAACCACTTTAGCGCAACCCGCGTCAGGAACGGCACAAGCAGCGGAAAGCCAAGTCGCGGTATCGGAAGGCGAAGTACGCAAAGTGGATGTTGAGGCTGGAAAGATTACGATTCGCCACGGCGAGTTGAAAAGTCTCGATATGCCGGCGATGACGATGGTATTCCGGGCGCAAGACACTTCTGTCCTGAGCACGCTCAAAGTCGGTGACAAGATTGCGTTCGTGCCTGAAAAGCAGAACGGTCAATTTGTAGCGACGAAAATCATGGTCAAGAAATAGGCATTGACTAGTAAGCGGCAGGTCGCCGGCGGTTCCGGCGACCTGCCGTTCTCGCAAGGATTTTCAGTTCCTGCAAAAAACGTTGGGGGATTTGACCCCAATTGCTCGCACCAATTGAACGTTTCCATGTGGTCACTTGATATGGATCAATCGAATTTGCCAAGCAGACCCGTAGCATGAGAAAAATCGATGAAGCCCCTTTGCCTGTGCCGCGCTCGAACAGCAAAACTACCTTGAGCGCAACTAGCAACAATCGGGAGCGAGTCTTGGATATAAAGGTTAAAAAATGAACCGCTCGCACAAGCACCACGAAGGGCACGAACCCCACCATGGACAGCGGAAAGGCATCTCAGGAAGCGAAGCCGATACTGACCGTGCTGCAAATGGCAAGCCTTTCACCGACCCGGTGTGCGGCATGAAAGTAGGTGCAGAACCGAAAAAGCAAATCGACCATGAAGGACGTGCGTACCATTTTTGCAGCACAAATTGCATGGACAAGTTTCGGGCGGCGCCGCAGCAATACACGGGCCCACCGACGGTGCCAGCCCAGACCTCAGATTCACCCGGCGCAATCTACACATGCCCGATGCATCCAGAAGTGCGACGAATGCAGCCCGACGCATGCCCTATATGCGGTATGTCGCTCGAGCCAATGCTGCCGTCCCTGGATGAGGTGGAAAGTCCAGAGCTAAGTGACTTCAAACGGCGCTTCTGGTGGACATTGCCGCTAACCGTCGTTGTAACGGTACTTGCGATGGCCGGACATCGCCTCTTTCCACAAGGGTTGGCAGGTCAAAGCTGGATTGAACTGGCGCTGAGTACTCCCGTGGTGCTCTACGCAGGTTGGCCCTTCTTCGTGCGCTGGGCGCAGTCGCTGGCCAACCGCAGTCCTAACATGTGGACGCTGATCGGCACCGGAACTGGTGCGGCCTATCTCTACAGCCTGGTCGCAACACTCCGTCCTGAGCTTTTTCCTTCCACATTCCTGATGCACGGCCGTATTGGCGTGTACTACGAGGCGGCAGCAGTTATCATTTCCTTGACGCTGCTTGGGCAAATGCTTGAACTGCGGGCGCGTTCCAAGACCTCGGCCGCCATCAAGTCCTTGCTTGGCCTGGCCCCAAAGACGGCGCGACGCATTAACGCGGGTGGTTCAGAAGACGACATACCCCTTACCCATGTCCACGTCGGAGATGTACTGCGCGTGCGGCCCGGCGAAAAAGTACCTGTGGATGGTGTGGTGACGGAGGGCGAAAGTGCCGTCGACGAATCGATGTTGACCGGCGAACCTGTGCCGGTGACCAAGCGCCCAGGCGATAGCGTCATCGGTGCGACGATCAACACGGGCGGCAGCCTTGTCGTGAAGTCAGAAAAAGTCGGTTCGCAGACAATGCTCTCACAAATCGTGCAGATGGTCACCCAGGCCCAGCGATCGCGCGCACCGATGCAGCGCCTGGCTGACGTGGTTGCCGGCTATTTTGTGAGTATCGTTGTGGTGATCGCCTTGCTCACCTTGTTTGGCTGGGGCTTCTTCGGGCCCGAGCCGAGTTGGGTGTATGGATTCGTTAATGCCGTGGCTGTTTTGATTATCGCTTGTCCATGTGCGCTGGGACTTGCCACGCCAATGTCCATTATGGCGGCGACAGGGCGCGGTGCGACGCAAGGAATTCTCTTCAGGGACGCAGCAGCCATTGAGGAAATGCGCAAGGTCGACATTCTGATAGTCGACAAGACCGGTACGCTTACTGAGGGAAAGCCTTCGTATTCTGGGGCGGCTGGCGTGGGCGGTGTAAATGAGAACGATGTCCTGCAAATTGCCGCCAGCATCGATCAGGGCAGCGAACATCCGCTGGCACACGCTATTGTGGCCCAGGCGAAGAAGGCGGGCCTGCCGCTCTCGAAGCCAGAAAAGTTCGAGTCGTCCAGTGGGATTGGTGTGCGTGGCGTCGTTGATGGTAAGGCGGTCGTGTTGGGAAATACCGCGCTGATGGATAGTGAAGGGATCGATTGGCAACCGCTAGCGGCACGCGCCGAAGAATGGCGCAAGGATGGGGCGAGCGTGATGTATTTGGCCGCTGACAAGAAGCTGGTCGGCGTGTTGGCAGTGTCGGACCAGATTAAAGCGACGACTGCCGAGGCATTGGCAACGCTTCAAGATGCCGGCATCAAGGTGGTAATGGCCACAGGCGACGGCATTACTACGGCCAAATCGGTTGCGGCCAAACTGGGCATCACTGAATTCTATGGTGAGGTAAAACCCCAGGATAAGCTCACCCTCGTAGAAAAGTTCCAAAACCAGGGAAGAATCGTGGCAATGGCTGGCGACGGCATCAATGATTCCCCGGCGCTGGCGAAGGCGAATGTGGGGGTGGCCATGGGCACCGGTACAGATGTCGCCATCAACTCGGCCCACATCACTTTGGTCAAAGGTGACTTGCGGGGACTTGCCCGGGCACGACTGCTTTCGCTGGAGACGGTGCGCAACATGCGCCAAAACCTGGCGTTTGCATTTGTCTACAATGCGCTCGGCATCCCACTCGCAGCTGGACTGCTGTATCCATTTACCGGACAACTTCTCTCACCGATGATCGCCGCACTTGCCATGAGCCTGAGCTCTGTGTCCGTCATCGCAAACGCGCTACGTCTTCGGGGCACAACGAAATAGGCCAGCCGACATATTCATCGAAGTGCCCTGTTGCAGGGCGTGGCATAGCGATTTCGAGATACAGGGCACATGATCCACAAAACCAAATCGCAATCGGTGGCGCAAATACGCAGTCTTTTGCCGACCAGGTTTACGCGTTCGCAGGACAAATCCGTTCAGTTTGAAGATGGGTGCACGAACCTGCTTAAAATTCGTCTTGGCCGCGCTAACGCGACACAACCTGATATCGAGCTTCAATTTAGAATTGTTTTGGCGCTGCCCTATGGCTCATCAGGTTTATCTATCTTGTAGAGCAAGATATCGCCAGGTTGACAGTGCAAGAACTCACATATTTTTTGCAACGTATCGAAACGCACACCCTTTACTTTCCCCTGCTTCAATAGCGACAAATTCGCCTCGGTAATGCCGATATATTCGGCCAGGTCTTTTGATTTGACCTTGCGGTCAGCCAGCACCACATCAAGTTTTACGATAATCAAAATAGTCTTTTCTAGAGCTGATTACACAAACTGGGCGTTTTCTTCGGCCAAGGCGACCGCTTTGGTCATCACATGCGCGATTTGCCAGGCGATGCCGCCAAATAGCATCCCCAATAATTCCTGCGATCCGACATGGAGCGCCAATGCATGCGAACCGGCAGGCGCCTGTAGCGTCAGGATTACGCCTATCAAGGGCGACACAATCAATCCCGAAAAAGCTGCAGTAAATACGCCGGCAGCAAAGCTGCGCATGGACTTGACGATTTTAAAATTGAAATAGGCATTGTTGGCAAAGTCCAAAAATATTTGCCGGGCGAAAAATAAACCGTATGACATACAAGTGACTGGTATGAGGCTCACAACAATGCTTACGCCGCGTTGCCATTCAGGGATCGGATTGGCGGGCGCCCATGCGACGCCAAGGTTGGTCAGCATCGTATGCGACGACGTGCCAAATGCAGCATACAAGGTCGTTGCCGGCAAACCGAGCATCAGCAATCCGCAAATGCCGCCCAATACCTTATTTAACCAAGATTGTTGAAATGTACTTTGGGTGGGTGGCTCAGAACGCAGACCCGTATTGAATAATTTTTTCATTTCTGACCTATTGTAGAAAATAGCATTATTCCATATAATTACTGTAAAACGATAATTTATGTCTGTTATTCGCTTATTTATAATTACTAAAGGATATTTATGAAATATGCCATTTTAAACCTGCTAATTGATCAACGTCATTGTTTTAAAACCCCATCCAGATGGATGCGACATATCGCCCAGGCGCGCATTATATGGGTCGCAGCGCTGCTTACGGCAATTGGTGCCTGCGGTGGAGGGGGCGCCATACAGCAGCCCGATGCTGGCGTAGTGGGAGAACATATTGCGATGGCGGTAAAGCGGGGACATGCGTCGGTCGAGGTTGTCATCCATGGTCAAAAGTTCAAGTTTTTGCTTGATTCCGGTGCTAGCGAAAATGGGATCAGTGTGGCGGCGGCAGAAAAATTAGGTTTGCCGCGAAGTACTCGCACGGTGTCTGGTTACGGAGCCGCCGGCACTTACAATGCCCACTGGATCGAGATTACTGAAATCCAAGTTGGCAGTGCTCGACTCCCTCGGCAAGGAGCAATCGTGATTCCTTCATTGGGCGAAACCACACCTTATGATGGTTTGTTAGGGGCGCCATTTTTCAACGCATTTATCGTCCAGATGGATTATGAAAAGCAAAAAATGTCGTTGCATTCTAAAGCGTCGTTTACGCCGGACCGAGGTGCGGATGCCATTCCAATCAGGCTACTGAATGGGAAGTCGCCGTTAGTCAACGCGAGCGCAGCAGGGATTGCAGGGTGGTATCAAATCGATACAGGTGCCGGTGGTATCGCACTCACAATGTTCACACCGGTTGTCGATAAATACGCGTTGCGTTCATTGCTAGCACCAAGTGTACGGATGGCAACCGGGATTGGTGTTGGAGGGGTCCTGACCGAGGGCGATGTGGTGCGTATCCCTGAATTGCGTATCGGTCCTTATCAGTTTTCACAAGTTATTGCCGAGCTATCATTGGCTACTGATGGATTATTTGCGCATCCACCCGAGCCGATGTTGGGCAATCTAGGCGCTGAAATATTCCGCCGTTTCACCGTCACCTTTGACTACGCAAATAGTGTGATGTATTTACAGCCAAACAACGCTTTCACACAACGGTTCGATCCGCCGCGTTCAGGCTTGGTAGCCCCATTGGCACAAGGGAAAATGACGGTAATTCAGGTAGTACCCATGAGTCCCGCAGCGCAAGCAAATATTCAGGTGGGCGATGTTATTAATGCAATCGATATGGAAGGGCAGTCATATCAAACGCCAGAACTGATGAGCGATGTGTTGAGAGGGGTGGCTGGCGTATCACTTAGCCTCCATTTGCAAAGTTCGGATGGCAAAAAACGCATTGCGCACATGATGTTGCGCGATCTTTTATAGAAAGGTGAGCGCGATGCGCCACGTAATCTTAGGATTGACCTTACTTAGTCAAATCGGCTGCGCGAATCTGGATTGGCCCCACACGGCCCGGAGTTGGGCAGAATCAGCATGCCGCAGCAATGCGAATTGCACCGTTACATGCAATCCCAAAGCACCGGCTGCTGGAGCCGACCCGCGTTGTGAGTCGGGCGCCCCAGGCGCATCCGGCAAACACAAGTAATGCAGCAACAACCTGCATCCCCTGCGCGACGCATAAAGGCAAGGTGCGCCGCGCAGAATTATTCGGATTCAACCATCCAACTATTTCAAGGTTTGCTCTTGCAAAACCGGTGGCGCTTCCGCATACAACTTCACTACCGCCGACGAGCGGGTGCCGTAGCCGCTTGACTCGATACAGACCGCCGAGAGCAGACGCTCCAATTCCAGTTCAATGCCGGTGTCGGGCAGGCGAACATCCGGCGCACGCGTGGTGTCGGCCAACATTTCAAAATAGGCATCGTCGGGCGCGCATTGACATAACAGGCTGGCGAACTGCGCCTTGGTGCGCACGAGCTTGGGCCACGGTGCATCAAGCAAAGCATTCGAAATGCCGTAGATCCCAGGCGGTAAAGATTGTCCGTTGCGCGGATCGTCGCCACCGCGATTGGAAAACCAAAGCATTTGATTGCGATCGCCCAGCACCAGATTAAAGCCATTGTAGGCATCGCCCTCGGCGCGAAGCTGCGCTACGTATTCTTGCGCGGTCATTTCGCCGCTGAGGTAATTGGCTACCAACGCACCACGCGAGGGTGCATCGGTCCGGGTTTCGGATGGCGCCCGGATATTGGTCAAGGCAGCAAATTTGGGGCCACAGGGGCCATCGCGCGTAATGCCCATCCAGGTACCACCCGCTTTTAAGTCGCGCCCGGCAAAAACGTTTGGATAATCGTCCCACCAGGCGGCTGGGGCAGTAGGGCGGTCATAATATTCATCGCGATTGGCAACGGCAATGAGCGGCGCGCAGGATATGACTTTCCAGGCAAAAACAATCAGGCACATCAGTCTATGTCCATAAAACGTTCAAGGTGGCGCGAGCCTTCGATCAATGCGCTTAATCCGGCAGCGCTAACTGCCCGATCTAGGGTGGCTTCAAAATCGTCCGGCACCGCAAGGTAAATTTCCATCCAAGTTTGCAATCCTGCGTCGGTTTCGGGCCGGCGCTTGAGCAATGTGCAGACACCGGTCGTTGTCGCGAGTGTTTGCTGCATGACTTTTATCTGCTGGCCAAGGTCAGCCGATTGCAACTTTCCGACTTTATAATACACATAAAAATCCATTCTTTTAACCCGACGATTACATCAATATTGCGGGGGTATAGGCTTAAATGCCTACTTATCCGCACGTATTAAAAGGCGGAAATAAAATACCCTACCCAGTATAATTTATCGATTTCAGCCATTTCAGGTGCCCGCATCGTCCGAAGGGAGCGCATACGGCAAGTCGCCAAAAGCCAGTGACGGGCCGTTAGCGCTGCCCAGATGCACACTGCCTTCCGCCAGCGAGGCGAGCTTAATTTCAACCAGGCAATCGATGCCACCGTCTAAATTCAATTCCGCGTTGACGATCGTGCCGCAAGGCTGGTCCGGGTCATTGCTGGAAAAAACCGCATCGCCCGCTTGTACCGACAGTTTTGAAACAGCAATTGATGCCAGCAGAGTGCGGCGTTTCAGCTTGCCCAGATATTGGCTGCGAGCGACGATTTCTTGTCCGGGATAACAGCCTTTTTTGAAATTGACGCCGCCGATCAATTCAAAATTGACCATTTGCGGTACGAATTTTTCTTGGGTCAGTAATGTCACCTGCGGGATACCCGCGTGGATATTGCCCAAACGCCAGACTGCTTCAGCAACCGGCGTGAGCAATGCAGTCAATTGCGGCCACACCAGTTGCGCAGTCGCAATAGTTGTGACCCATTGATAACGCGCTGCGCCAAAAGCATCGGCAAGCCGGATCAGGGTGCCGGACTGGCTTTCAACTTGAGCATAAGGAGCTGCAGGAAGGATAGGAAACCAGTTACCCAACGCAGCACCAGCCGCTTCGCCGCCGAGACCGAGGCTAACAAATTGTCCATCTGCGCTGCTCAGCTTTAGCTTGGCGCGCATGACGTACATTTGCAGACGTTTCTGGATGGAGGTTTGCAGCTCGGATGGTAGTTGCAAAAAGATGGTTTCGCCGCTACGCCACATCAAAAAAGTCGCTAACAAACGACCTTTGGCAGTGCAATAACCAGCTAGTTGCGCAACGCTGCCATTGAGATGTTGGACATCGTTACTTAATTGACTATGAAGAAAATGTGCCGCCTCGGGGCCATCGGCAGCAATCAAACCAAGCTCGGTCAAGGGTGAAACAAAGCCATTGCGTATTTGGGAAATTGCAGGCGCTTGCCCAAAATCGGTAGCGCTATTTAAGGCGTCGCCCTGTAACTGCGCACCTTGAAGAGTCAAATACTGTAACCAGTCATTCATATTTGCGGAGACTTTCTTGTTTTAAGCTTTATCATTACGAACTCATTATAAAGATGTCGCAAAAATTGCGTCGGCCCGCCCGCTAAAACGAGCGCGGTAAAACACCGGTCAATGCGGCACGACACAGGACATTCAACAAAAATGGCTTTTATAAAAACAATTTTCTGGACCGGTGTATTAGTGGCGCTGGCAGCTGTTGCCGGCATGTTTTTTTGGGCGCAGCAACCGATTATCGCGAACGGGTCGTCCTTGCCATTTACCATTAAACCGGGCAGCGGCCTCAATAGCACCGCGCAGCAAATTGCTGACGCCGGTTTGCCAGTCGATCCCACGCTGCTTAATCTGCTGGCGCGCGCCACTTTCAAGAGCGCCAAATTGAAGGCAGGGAGTTACGAATTGAAGCCCGGCACAAGCCCATTAAAACTGCTCGATCAATTGGTGCGCGGCGAATTTGCGCAAGAATCTTTGGTCGTGATCGAAGGCTGGACCTTTAAGCAAATGCGGCAAGCTATCGCGCAACATCCAGCCCTGAAGCACGATACAGTCGCATTATCGGATCAAGAATTGCTGGCTAAGGTAACGTCCGACTATACCCAAGCCGAAGGCTTGTTTTTTCCCGATACGTATATGTTCGCAAAAGGCGCCAGCGATTTGCAAATTTACCGCCAAGCAAATGCGGTTTTGATCAAGCGTTTGAACGAAGCTTGGGAAAAACGCGTCAATGCCTTGCCTTACAAAAATCCTTACGAAGCGCTCATCATGGCGTCAATCGTAGAGAAAGAAACCGGTCAAAAAGCCGAACGTGACCAAATTGCAGCCGTCTTTGTCAACCGTTTGAAAATTGGCATGCTGCTGCAGACCGATCCGACCGTTATTTATGGCATGGGTAATAAATATCAGGGCAATATTCGGAAACGCGATTTGGAAACAGACACGCCTTACAACACCTATACAAGGGGCGGATTGCCGCCCACGCCAATCGCTTTGCCCGGTAACGAATCGCTGATGGCAGCACTGGCACCTGCCAAAAGCGAGGCACTTTATTTCGTCGCGCGTGGTGATGGCTCCAGTCAATTTTCAGAGAATTTGGTCGACCATAATCGGGCGGTGAATAAGTATCAGCGCGGGAGTAACTAGGTGAGTAGTGATTCAGTGGCAAGCAATACAAAGGGGAAATTGATCACTTTTGAAGGGATCGACGGTGCCGGCAAATCTACCCATATCGCGTTTGTCGCCGACGCCCTGCGAGCTGCGGGTAAGACCGTGGTTTCAACCCGTGAGCCAGGCGGCACCGCCTTGGGCGAACAATTGCGCGAACTATTATTACAGCAGCCGATGCATCTGGAAACCGAAGCATTGTTGATGTTTGCAGCGCGCCGTGAGCATCTGGCGCAAGTTATAGAGCCGGCGTTGGCACGCGGCGCTTGGGTGATATCGGATCGATTCACCGATGCGACTTTTGCTTATCAAGGCGGCGGCCGCAAGCTGCATTTAAGCAAGCTGGAACAATTGGAACACTGGGTGCATCCGCATTTGCAACCGGACTTGACCTTTTTGTTTGATGTGCCTATTGACATCGCCAAAGCACGGCTCGATGCAACTCGGACTCTGGATAAATTCGAACAAGAAAAAGCCGATTTCTTTGCCGCGACCCGAGCAGAATATTTGCGTCGCGCGATGCAATTTGCATCGCGTTTCCGCGTGCTCGATGCGACACAGAGTATTGAAGCCGTACGTTCAGACATCAAGAAATTTCTTGATGTTGAGCTTGAAAAAACTGATGCAAATAATTGATCTCAATGACTAATACGATTTTTCCGTGGCATGAATCAGCTTGGCGAGAGTTGCAAAAATTTGGCCAGCGCTTGCCACATGCAATCTTGTTTCATGGCACTGAAGGCACAGGAAAGACGGCGTTCGTCGAGCAATTCGCGCAATCTCTTTTATGTGAAAAACCGCTGACAGAACAACGTGCCTGTGGTGTTTGCGACGCCTGCGGTTGGTTCGCCCAATACAGCCATCCCGATTTCCGCCGGGTGCGGCCAGAAGCGCTGGACGATGACGGCGAAGCAGAATCGGACGGCGTGGAAACACCCGATGATACGAAGAAAAGCGCAAAATCAACCAAAGCGCCATCCAAAGAAATCAAGATCGACCAAATTCGTGGGTTGGCCGATTTCATGAATGTTTCGACCCACCGTCAAGGCAAGCGCGTCGTAATTCTGTATCCTGCGGAAGCGCTCAATACTGCTGCCTCTAACGCGCTGTTAAAGATGCTGGAAGAACCGCCGCCGGATACGGTTTTTCTGTTGGTGTCGAACAGCCTGGATCGTTTATTGCCGACTATTTTGTCGCGCTGTCGTAAATTTGCCTTGTCGATGCCCGATGGCGCACAGGCATTGGCTTGGCTAAGCACGCAGGGCATTGCCAGTCCAGAAAGTTGGCTTGCAGAGCAGGGTGGCGCACCGCTGGCGGCATTGGAGCAGGCACAGGCTGGCAATCGGGATGGATTAGATGCTTTATTGACGTATTTGTCAGCACCGAGTGTTGAAGGTGCATTAAAAACTGCGGAGCAGTGTGCAAAAACGCCTGTTGTACATTTGGTCGGCTGGTCGCAGCGCTGGTTGTACGATCTTTTTTCTTATAAACTGTCTGGCAGAATCCGTTATTATCCACGCTACCAGAGCGCGTTTGCGAAGTTGGCTAAACAGGTTGAGGTGGGTTCCCTGATGCAAGTAGCCAAGGCATTCGACGAACGTCGTGCAATTGCAAATCATCCACTTTCAGCCAAACTTTTTATCGAAGATATGTTGCTGAGTTATTCGGCAATGTATTAGTGAAGGAATTGTTATGACAGGTTCTACCGCAACATCATCGGGCGATTCGGGTGGCGCCGTTGCACGTCCTTCAGTCTTGTCGCTGGCGATCAAGGAGAAAGCTGCCCTTTACGCTGCATTCATGCCATTTTTAAAGAACGCTGGCATCTTTGTCCCAACCAATAAGCCATACAAAATTGGGGATGAAATCTACTTGATCCTGGCATTGATGGAAGACCCTAATAAATACCCAATTGCTGGCAAAGTGGCTTGGGTAACACCGGTTGGTGCAAACAATAACAAGGCACAGGGAATTGGGGTTCATTTCCCCGACGATGAAAGTGGTAAACGCGTTAAATTGCGGATTGAAGAAATGCTTGGGGCTGCGCTACGTTCATCGCGGGCGACGCACACCTTGTAAGTGCATCCGTGGTTAATACTTGTATCGCAGGCGGCTCTGTCAGGCCGCCTCATTTTTTAGATAAATAGCGCGTTGAGCTTGTCCAATTGATCAGCAATTGGCGCCTTAGTTAAACGGGCGGCGCCTATCCGCCTCGCAGGATTTCTATGTATATCGATTCCCATTGCCATATCAACTTTCCCGAGTTGGCGGAGCGTATGCCAGCCATTCTCGAAAAAATGGCCGAAAACAAGGTTACGCACGCTCTTTGCGTCTCCGTGGATTTGCCTGATTTTCCGCAAGTACTTGCTCTGGCGGAACAATATCCGCATATCTATGCCTCAGTCGGAGTGCATCCCGATTACGTCGATACGCCAGAGCCAAGTGTTGCGCAATTAGTGGCTTTATCCGATCACCCAAAGATCATTGCAATTGGAGAAACTGGCCTGGACTATTTTCGGCTGACTGGTGATCTTGAATGGCAACGCGAACGCTTTCGGGTACATATCCACGCTTCCCGCGAGACCCGAAAACCGCTCATCATCCATACCCGAGCTGCTTCGGCAGATACATTGCGGCTAATGCGTGAAGAGGGTGCCGGAACCGATGCCGGCGGTGTGGCAGGTGTGATGCATTGCTTCACAGAGTCGCTTGAAGTCGCTGAGGCAGCGTTAGCGATGGGGTTTTATATTTCTTTTTCCGGCATCGTGACCTTTAAGAGCGCCAAGGATCTACAAGCAGTGGCGCGCGTTGTTCCTTTGGAGCGCATGCTGATCGAAACAGACTCACCATACTTAGCACCCATGCCGCACCGCGGCAAACAAAACGAACCAGGTTATGTCTGCCATGTCGCTCAGTATCTGGCGGATCTAACATCGACACCGCTCGAACAAATCGCACGTCAAACCTCCCAAAACTTCTTCACCTTGTTTAAATTCGCGCAAACCTCAAGCACCGCTTAATATTTTCCTCGGTGAGGATCCGATCCCCGAGTAATTCGTTAACAACGAGGCAGCATATCGGCACATAAAAATGGAGCATGGTTGTGTCGCCGCAGTGCGTTGAAATTATGCGCAAGCAGCTCCATAGAGCGTACAAGCGAGCACCCCATAGGACGGTTGGCGTTCGGGTCTCATCGTAGTTGTAGCAATGTTCTAGCCGGCCTCAAATCTCAATTATTCGCATAATTTATATTATGTAAAATTGAAGATACTTTGGAAACGCTGGAAATCAGCAATACAGACAGGCTTTAAACGGCTGTTTGCGCGCTCTGCACTGCAACCGGCAACATGCCATTAGATCTAAAATATCCCTTTTACTAACGCCTGCCATTTGCAGGCGTTTTTTTGCCTTGCTACTTCACGATAATGCCTGCGCAACGTAGCTTGACCAAATCGACCCTGCCTTAAATTGCGAATGTGCCAGTACGACCGGCGAATTTCAGAATATATCTGACGCTTTTCCAGTTCCGAAATACTGTCCCGTAAAAACAACTCTATTTGCATGGCTGCAATAATACGCAGCCAATGACATTTTGACAATCAGCGCTGACGTAGTAATTGGGTACGGATCAGCTTCTCGATAACGGCGGCTTTGGTTGGACCTTGAAATTCAAGTAAACGGTTAGCTGTAGCGGCTTGCATTTCAAACCGACCGTGCTCGCATTTGACGCCGATTCAGGCTCGAATTAATTGCAAATGATCGCAGGCTCATGCTCACGGTATCTGCAAATGAGCTTGTATTCGTCAGCGCTGGCTTACATTCCATGGCGACGTGCTCGCGCTAACTGCAAATACCGGGAGCCATGGATATCGTCTGTTTGGGGTCTAAACAACCCGACTACGCTGTCTCGAATATGCTATATCAACCCACATGTGAGACGCGAAAAACGTCTCTATGTCAGCGCCTCGCATGGGTGTACCTGTTCGGTACAATCGCCTACAGGTAACTTCCGCTTTCGGCCAGAGCTGTCTCCCCCTGTACTTGTATTCGGCTAACTAAGCACCACGTGCTAGCCATGCTAAAAAACAAACTCAATTGGAAGAGACCACTCTTTTTCGCGCTCTTGCCAATCTTTTTGATTATGATTTTTCTTGGCTTTCCTATCCCAGTGGCGCCACCGCCAGCGACCAAGCCGGCTCAAGAGCAAACTGTCGTTGTGAAAAAGAAGAGAAAACCTATCGGGTTAACTCCCGAAGCAGACGAACGTAGTGGCAAGTCTGGATCTTTGGAGTAAGCAGCCTTAAGACTAGCCGCTTCTTCGCGAAGTGCGCCGCTTTTTTTTGTGATTTCATTTTCCCGCTTCAGACGGGCGTTCTCAGCACGCAGTCGGGACAATTCCATCTGTTCTGGTGCGACAACTTTGCTTCCAGCTCCCTTGAGCTTGTCCGCCGAAGATGCCTCGATTCAGTTGCGCAAGGTCTGGTCATTGATGCCCAATTCCTTGGTTACTATCACGATCGCTTACCCGTCCTTCACCCGCTTGACTGCAAACTCCTTGAACTGCGCGGGATATGCTTGCTTTAGCATTTTCGTCATTTCACTGTCGTTTAAAGTAACGTTAATTTAAGTCACTTCTGGAAGACGAAAGTTCAGGGGGAGTTATTGTGCGGGTTGACTGATATAAAACAGTGAATGAAAATATTTTCTCAATTTAATTTTTATATTCAATCGCAATGTTTTACTACACATAATCAAATCTTGTGCAGATTATATCTGTGAGAGAAATTAATACAAATTTAATCATATTTTGGTTTTATCTCTAATACAATCTCACAAAAGTGAGTCTCAAATTCATCTCTCATGTATCGAGTTTTTTTATTGGAAGGATTCAACACAGTAAATACATTTTTTTCGATTTTACTGAGCACAACGAATTGCTTCATGTCCCAATGCAAAATACAAGGCAGTTTTAAATTTTCAATTTCCTCTATCGAACAATGTAAAGGTTTTGTTATAAGTTTATGATGAGAAAATATATCTATCATTGACTTTAAACTCATTCCTATTGAATGATGTGGATACTTTCCTCGTAATGTTATGAGATCTTCTGCGACTTCATGTGCTAGGAATATCATTGCCACACAAGCCAATCCATCTTCCCCTGGCTGGCCTTGACGAATCAGTCTCGAAGTATCGTTTTTCAATACATTTTTTTGGAATAGAGTTAAGAAAAATGACATTATGCTTGATCCAATTCCTTAATTTTTCGCTCGATGATATTACAAGCTTTCTCGATTGCATTGCTACGTTTTACGTCTGCAGAATAAAGTAAGTAGTTCCGATTATGTGGTGCATCGTGGATTATTTTTTTCAGAATGAGCACGGCCAATTCCGCTGTAAAATTTTTTGCCAACAAAAAGTGTCCAAGACCTAATTTGCGAATGCGATTGGCGTTATCTGGCTGGTCATACTTCAACGGGCGTATAAGCTGAGGAATCCCAGCTTTAATTGCCGCCGCAGTGGTTCCGACGCCGCCATGATGAACTATGGCCTTACACTTTGGTAAAATATATTCGAAATCAACATATTTCATCTGTTTAAAATATGGCAAACTTTTATGAATATCTTGAAACTCGTTGCCTCCCACAAATAGCCCCGGCGTATTTAATAGACTACATATTTTTTTAGCTTCATTAATAAATGCCGCGGTGTCCTGCACTCCTGTCCCCGTTGTGAAAATTATTGGCGTTCCTTGCTCTTCAATAAAAGCATCCGCCTCTTGTTGTGACGGTTCGTGTTGGTATTTAAAGAATGGAAATCCTACTAGTTGAATATTTTTAACCCAATCTTTCTGTCGCATACCGAACCACTCAGGGAAAAAGCAAATATTGACTATCTCATTTTTATAGGAGCCATCAATTTTCAGAGCACCAATTTTCTTTCTTTCTATCAAATGCATTCGATTCCATTTATTTAGTCTATTGCCAGCAGTAAACACCTTCCAAATTATTTTCAAGGTGAATTTATTAATTGGTGAGGGCACCCAAGATGGCAATAACCAACAAAATGGCGCTGGAGGTGCAATAAATGAGAAAAATTGATTTGGAGAAAGAACAATTGATACTTTTGGAATGCCAAGTTTTTCTGCCGCAGCACGCGCACCATCATATGAAAAAAGGCTAACGACCATTAAATTTTTGTTGTCTTTGTAGGCGTCAATCACATAGTCGTAAGCAGGTCGAAAAGCGGGTGCATGATATAAACCAAAAATGGAATTATCGTCTTTGCTATAGTCCCAACATTCTTTGGAATTTCCAAGCTGATAATGCTCTTCCGTACCGATCGAAAAATAATTTATACCTAACTCAACGAGTAATGGTATGAAATGATCATTGGTAAGAAACGTTACATCGAATCGCTTTTCTTTCATGTGCAATGCCATCGCAAGTAGAGGATTTATATCCCCACTTGTACCTATGACAGAAAATATAATTTTTCGCATACGACAATGTTCTTAAAAGAGGGGGGCGCTACTGGCTGCCACCCCTTGTTTCTATTTAGAAGCCACACCAATATCCGGGTCTGAAAGTGACGGCCCATGCACCCCCGCCTCCGCCCCAATCATAATTAGCGCTTGCTACGCCACTTGCTGCCAATTCTTTTTGATTGGGTTGTGCGGACAAATAGCTGCTATATGCCGCTTTCATAAACTCAGCTGGAATAGATTGTGATGATTTTGAAAATTCTTCAAAATTCATAATCCCCCCCCCAATTGCCAAAATTTCATTCATGGTTAATTCACGCATTATATTTCCATTTTTTAAACGTTAAATAGGTTTACGCACAAACAAGACGAGCAAGATCCAATTTTTTTAATTTCTCAATATGCCTCCTTTTCTATTAAATGTTAAAAAATATCACTCACTATTATGATGATTAGTAAGGTTTATCTGTCTTCCTGCAGATTTGACCGTTTCCGGTCTGTGGGCAACAATTATGCGTGTAATATCGAGCTGCTTAATGTGTTGATTAACCAGCGATTCGTTATTGACATCGAGATGGCTTGTTGCTTCATCGAGGAAAAGAATGCGGGGGTTTCTATAGAGCGCTCGCGCTAAAATAACGCGCTGCTTTTGGCCGCCGCTTAAACTGGTGCCCATATCTCCTACCAACGTGTTGTAATTCATGGGCATATTGTTAATTTCTTGCTCTATACACGCCATACGCGCGCACTCATATACTTGTTCCAAATTGACTTGTGGCGCAAAGCACGCGATATTTTCTGCTATGTCGCCACTCAACAATTGATCCTCTTGCATGACAGCCGCAATCTGGCTGCGGTAGTGGGATAATTGCTTCAGTGGTACGTCATCGATCAATATCTCCCCTCCCGAAGGCGTTATTAACCCCATCAAACATTTCAATAAGGTCGTTTTTCCGCAGCCGCTTGCACCCGTAATGGCAACGGTTTCTCCGGGATGTATTGCAAAATTAAGATTTTTAAAAACATAGGCTTCATTTTCACCATAACGATAGGAGAGATTTTTTACTTCAATTTTCCCAACAATTTTTTTACCATGTAAGGCGTTCTGCGCGTAAGTAGATTCTGACAAGCAATTAATCCCCGAAGCTGCCGTTAATAATTGTTCGTCGAGATTGGCTGTTATGCGTGCATCAATATCCTCTGGCTCTGTAAATGCGATATCTGCAAGACGATTTAAATAAAGTCCTAACATTTTGAATTCAATCCACTGAGCAATTAAACTATCCATTGCACTTATAAAACGCGCTTTGTAACTCATAAAAGCATAAAGCATTCCGAGCGAAATAATATTCCCCATAACAGCGGTAGCGGCAAAATAGACGACTAATATATTTTCGACCCCAAAAAGTAGTCCATTTATCACTCCATAACCAATTCCCCATCGAGAGGTCTTAATATTTTTATTCATTGAATTGGCTAAATGGTTTTGCCATTGGTGTTGGCGATCATTCTCTTTCTGGAAAATTTTTATAGTTTGAATTGCGTGAATAGATTCCATAAAGTGCGAATTTTCTTTGGCGCTAGCAATTATGCTTTCTTCGGTAAGTAGTCTGAAAGGACGATACATTAACCAGCGGAGTACCCCATAAATAGTAACCACACTGATTACTATGAGCGATAAGCGCATGTCGTAAAAAAACATCGCAGCAAGCGTTATGAATGCCATAAGGCCATCAACAACTGCAGTGATCAAACCCGTAGTTAAAAGACTTCGTACATTTCCCAAAGCACCAAACCGGGAAATAATATCTCCCATATGGCGTTTTGCAAAATAATCCATCGGCAAGCGAATTAAATGTCTAAATAAATTTGCAGACATTTGCATGCTTAAACGATTCGACAAATACAAAATAACCATTGAGCGCAATGCAGTCGTACCGATTTGGATTAGTAGAAGCAACGCAAAACCTAAAGCAAGCACTATCAACAGATTATTGTCTTGCCTTGGCAACACGTCATCTACGATGGTTTGCATATAAAAAGGTAATGCCAGCGCAAAAATTTGAAGCATCAATGAAAGTATTACGACTTGTGTAAGGCTACGTTTCAATCCGACAATGCTCGACCAAAAATGACTTAACGTAAGAAATTCTTTTTCTTCGCCTTTTTTAAATTCTTGTGTAGGAGTTAGTTCTAATACAATCCCTGTAAAATTATTACTAAATGTTTTGTTATCTAGAGTTCGCTCCCCGAACGCAGGATCGTGCAAGGTGTATCGGTTTTTTTTGATAGATTTCAATACAACAAAATGATTGAGACTCCAGTGCAAAATGCACGGTAGCTGTACGTGTTTCAATTCATCGACTTCAACACGCAACGCGCGTGGCGAAAAATGCAAGCGCACTGCCATTTCCATAATGTTTTTCAAACCTGTGCCATTGCTTGATATCGAAAATTTACGACGGAGACTCGTCATATCGGTTTCAAAACCGTGATAGCCAGAAATCATCGCTAAACATACTAATCCGCATTCTGCATTTTCCGTTTGAACAATCACCGGCAAACGTTTTCGATTATTGAAGTTCAATAAATTTTCCGGACGTTGATTAGGTTCTACAGGCACGTTTATTGAAACACGGTCATTCATAATTAAATGCGCCCTTTTAAGCTATAAATGGGTTCAAATAACCATTGAATAAGAGGCCGATCTCCTAAGCTTATATCCGCAGATATTGTCATACCTGGTTTTAATGCAAAGTCCCTGTTGTAAGCCTGTACATTTGGCTTGTTCAGCAATGCAGTAACGCGATATACAGGCTCATTGAGTGTGAAAGGCACATTTAATAATTCATTGGGAAGAAGCAAAGTTTTAGACACTTGAGAAATTGCTCCGCCATGAATACCAAATTTCTGATAAGGAAAAGCATCGTAGCGAATAGCGAGTGATTGTCCGAGCTCGACAAAACCTATCGACCGTACTGGAACCAGCAATTGTGCGGTTAATTGTGCGTCATCGGGAAAGAGCGTCAGCAACGGAATATTATTATTTGCAGTAGTTTTTTGGCCGTCACGAGCTTGGATATTATTAACAGTACCCGCTCTAGGCGCTTTTATTATTTGAGAATCACGACTACCTAGCTGCACAATTTGTTGCGAAATTTCACTCAAGCTACCTTTTAGCTGATCTATTTTGTTGGCCTTATTATCTGGTAGCAGTTTGAGTTCTGTTTGTAGTTGCTCAATAATGTTTTTTTGTGATATTTGGCTACGTAAAAAGCTCTGCTGATCGCTCTTTAAGGCTAATTCTTGCGCGATAGCGCTATCAAAAGCGACTGAAGAAACATGGCCATCGCGTTTAAGCGCGCGAAAGCGCTCAACTTGTGTGCTGATTAATGTATATCGATCATTCAGAGTGCTTAATTGCGTACCAATCAGTTGTAAGTCTTGCTGCGCAGAGATTATTTTCTTGACGATATCCTTGGCATGCATTTCATAGGTTGTATGTGTGCGAGCCAGTTGCTCTTTAAGCATTTTTTGCTGGTTATTGTATTCACGCAATAAATTAACACTCAGATTATCGCCAGATGCAAGAATACGCTCATCAATTATTACCAATAGGGGTTGATCTTTAGCGACCAATTCACCTTCCGTCACAAGAACTTTTTTGACAATACCAGTTGTTTCAGCATAGACGCGGGTAATACCTTCTGGGGGTTCCAGCCAGCCAATAACTGTTTCTTTACGAGAGTAGGTACTTAAAACCAGCCATATTAAAACCATGACTACCCACAAGAACAAACAGCTTGTGAGTATCGAGTGAGAGAGTTGAGGTAATAGAAGTACATCGCCATGGAGGCGATGTTTATAATATTCGAGAGATTGACGGCGAAATAAGCTCACAAAAATCCTAATTAGGCGCATGTTTGTTACTGGCTCTGTTCGCAACAGATTGGCGTACGGTCACTTTAATAGCCAAACGCTTTTACTTTGCATTAATTTGCAGCTCCCGTTGTATCACTTCCCTTCTAGGCACTTAAAGTGTAAATCTCACCTAGGTAGAAGTGATGCGATTGAACTAATAACCGTATCTAACAGCATGAAAAGGCTGTAAGTTACGAATACTGCAAAAAACTGATTTTAAATTTTAGCGTGAGGTAGTCAGTAAAGCAACAAACGCATTATGTCAGTATGTCCGATTACGGACGTTTGTTTTGGATTCGTGTAGTACTCCACATTTGCTAGGATACTTTGATTTGCCGCTGACATGACTAAATTAGACATCCCCCAAAATGTGAAAGTATAAGAAATAGCCGCCGGTTAACGCCTTGAAAGCTTAATTGAAAATCAGGATGGAAATGCCGGATTCGGTTAAGCCACAAATTTTGTTGCTTAACTTTAGGTCGCTTATAAAAGCCAAGGACTGACATTTTTTCAGTTCGGCATCGTTCAAGTAACTGCATATTTTCAATATGTCCACCTTGATTTTGCTTGTATCCAGGCAAAACCGACAACTTGCTGAAGTTCGCAACAAAACTTTTTTCCATCGGAATACGCCGAAAAAATCGCCCAATCGCGCTGCTTTGACTGCTTCCCATGGTGGTTGATCGCGATTTTGAGACTATTCAGTTGCCGGGAATTATGACGTCCGTTAGGCAAAATTGAAACTTACTTATTTCCACGGTTCATGGATTGAGCGAAGCGATGAAGCAACCGCGTTATTTCTATCGTGTCGGCGGGTTTAGTGAAATGAAAGTCAAATCCTGCCTTTCTGGACAGGTCCTGATCGTTGGTCTGACCATACCCTGTAAAAGCGATCAATAAAAGGTCTTCAGAAATTTGGGATGCCCTTAAAGATTTGGCTAATTGGTGCCCATCCATATCGGGCAGGCCGATGTCGATAAACATCGCGGACGGTTTCACTGAGGTGGCTAATTTCAACCCTTCTTGCGCGCAATATGCTACCTGGACCCGATGCCCTAGCGCTTCAAGTAGTGTAGCAAGTGCATCGGCTGCGTCGATGTTATCGTCGACGACGATGATGGAGAGCGACTGGTCGCAGCGTTCCAAGCTTGGCGCAATTGCACAGTAGCCATCAGTATTAGATTTGTGAATTAGTCTGGGAAATGTGAGCCTGAATTGGCAACCTTTTCCAAGCCCATCACTATGTGCAGTGATCGTACCGCCATGCAGTTCAACCAAGCTTTTTACCAGAGCGAGTCCTATACCCAACCCGCCTTGAGCACGATCCGAAGCTCTCGGCGCTTGCGTAAATAATTCGAAGACATGCGGCAAAAGTGCGGCGTCAATCCCGATGCCGTTGTCGCGGATACATAGTGTGATATGTTCCATACCAATAAGCATCTCTGCAGAAAGTTCTCCGCCATGAGGCGTGTATTTGGCAGCGTTGTTTAAAAGATTGGTCACAATTTGAACCAATCGCGTTCGGTCACCCGATATCGTTGCGTCTTCAGGCAAAAGGCATACGTCTAACCTATGCGCCAGCAAGTCAATCAACGGACGACTTTGCTCAATCGCCTCTTCCACGACACTTTTCAAATTAATGGGTTGATTGCTTAATATAATTTTGCCATGTGTCACTCGAGATACATCAAGAAGGTCATTAAGTAGGCTAGTAATGTGTTTTACTTGTCTACAAATAATTTGGGTGGCGCCGTCAATACGTGCCTTGTCGGACGATGCCAGCGTGATCATCTGGGCGGCGAGATTAATGGGAGCAAGCGGATTTCTAAGCTCGTGCGCCAGCATGGCTAAAAATTCATCCTTCCTGCGGTCAGCCTCAATCAATTTAATTTCCGCTACCCGCCGGTTTGCCAATTCTTTTTCTGCCGTGTTGAACGCCTTCTGTAATTCTTTGCGATTAGCATCTAAT
>JAZKIX010000204.1:0-2196 GCA_040384645.1 Pseudomonadota bacterium
TCAATCAGGTTTCTGCAATGAAACGCATGGTTGACGACTTTCGCGATTACGCTAAAACGCCGCCGGCCATTCTCGATTCGCTCGATCTCAACGGCTTGATCGAGGAAATCCTCAATCTCTATCTGGCGGGTGATGGGCGCGATATCATTCATCCGATTCTTGCGCCGAATTTACCTAAGGTAATGGGCGATGCCACACAATTGCGCCAAGTCATACACAACCTTTTGCAAAACGCGCAGGATGCCTTGATCGATCAGGGCGCGGATGGCCGGGTGCCGCATATCGACGTGGTAACCGAGGCCATCAATTATCATAGTGCCGATGGCGAAGTGCGCTGCGCGGTGCGCTTTTCGATCAAGGATAATGGGCTCGGTTTTGCCCCCGAAATTCTGGCGCGCGCCTTCGAGCCCTACGTCACTTCCAAGCAGCGCGGCACCGGTTTGGGATTGGCGATGGTCAAGAAAATTATCGATGAGCATGGTGGTCGCATCGAAATTCAAAATAGGTCAGATGCGCGAGGTGCCAAGGTGGTAATTTTGCTGTTAAAGTTAGCACCCGATGCAATTGCATTGGATTGAAAAAACGTTTTTTTTCGTTTGCAAAAGAGATTTAAAATGCAAACCGACTTGGTGAATTAAGGAAGGCAGCCAACATGGCAAACATCCTGGTAGTTGATGATGAAATGGGCATCCGCGAGTTGCTCTCTGAAATATTAAGTGACGAAGGTCACGCCGTCTTCACCGCCGAAAACGCGCAGCAGGCACGACAGGCGCGTGCCGCCGATGCGCCCGATCTGGTTTTGCTCGATATCTGGATGCCCGACACCGATGGCGTCACGCTCTTGAAAGAATGGCAGCGCGACGGTTTGCTGACGATGCCCGTCATCATGATGTCGGGCCATGCCACGATCGACACCGCGGTCGAAGCGACCCGCATCGGTGCGATGAATTTTCTGGAAAAGCCAATTGCCTTGCAGAAATTGCTGAAGGCAGTGCAAGCCGGCCTGACCCGTGGGCAAGAAATTGCACGTGCGCCGGTGCTACAAGCGCGGGTGCAAATGCCTTCTGGCGACTTTGGTAATGCGGCGCAGGCCAATCCCGTCATGGTGGCTAATGCCGGTATGGTGCCAGCGCCGGGCATACGTCAAAGCATGCATCTCGATAGCGGCATCGGCTCGTTTAATCTCTCTTTCGACTTGCCATTGCGTGAAGCGCGCGATGCCTTTGAACGGGTGTATTTTGAGCATCATCTGGTGCGCGAAGGCGGCAGCATGACGCGGGTCGCCGAGCGTACTGGCCTTGAGCGCACCCATCTTTATCGCAAGCTTAAACAACTCGGGGTCGAGCCGGGGAAAGTGGCAAAACGGGGCGGATGACGCTCACCACCCTAGTCACCGGCAGTCGTGGCGCAGCACGTGAAGCTGCTATCGTGGCGGTGCTGGCAACGCAAATTGATCTCAGCACTGCCCTGATTCTGGAAGGCTTGCCCGACGGGCAACCTGCACTGACGAGCAGCCCGACTCTTTTCATTGCACGCATAGTGCCAGGCTGCCCTTGCTGCATCGGCAACCTGACCTTGCGGGTCACCCTCAATCGTATTTTGCGTCACCCGCCGGCACGGCTGTATATTAGCCTGGCGCCGAATGCCCATCTGGGAAAATTACGTGATTTTTTAACGCAAGCACCGTATGACAAGTTGCTCGTGCTGTGCGCCGATATCGGCGTTTAGCATCCGTTTTCAAGACCGCCGAACCGCTTTGATTTGATCTTTGCCCAGTGCAGGGCTTGAAATCGGCGCCATCAAACCCTATGTTTAGGTGGTAGCGGCCGCACTCTATTCAAGCAGTGCAACTTAGTGAAGGACAGACAATGAATCTTATCTACAACAGCGATCAATACAGCGTGGTCGAATTCGGCGTCGATGGCAATCGTGAAGCCTTGCATTTTGGCGGTTATGAAATCGTCGACAAACCTGCAAAACGTGAGATTTTTATCGGCGGGATATTGGCTAAGTCATTTCGCGATGACGTGCAGAAACTAATCGATTCTGAACCCAGCGTCGAGGAAGTGGATGATTTCCTGGGTTTGTACGAAGGTTTGATGCGCCAGCCAGTGATTTTGCACTGATGCGGGATAACGTAATATTCTACGAAAGGAACCAGTAGGCGTATAAAATGTGGGGGGGTATAGGCAGAAA
>JAZKIX010000204.1:2206-4972 GCA_040384645.1 Pseudomonadota bacterium
TTTAAAGGCGCTTAAATAATACAGGTGACAGTATTATTTATATCAAAACCTGCCGCCAATTTATTTGGCGCGCACCATGATGGCGTTTATCTTATTTATATCAATAATCGCGTCAAACAATTCTTTCCCTGATATCTCGGTCAAATGCAGCAGTTCAGGAGTAGCGTTCCTGACGATGCCGCTGATTTCTTCACCTGATTGCAAACGCACCGTAATCCGCTTGCCTTGGTACAGCGCTACTTGTTTTTGCATAGTATCGCCGGCCTTGATCGGCAGCACTTCGGCCTGAACGGTCGGTACGGACAACGCCAGAACCAGCATCAGCGTTAGGGAAATCCGAGAGTTTTTCATTGTCTAGCTCCAAAGAAAGGTTGTTCAAACAAACAAAAGCGTCGCTTGCAGATCGAGACACTACGGCGCGACGCAAAATACCGCACCTTCACCTGACCATCCCGCCGCCAGCATGGAGCGATACATTTCGCGACTGGTGGTGTAGCGGTGGTTCGAATTATTGTGCGCAAAATCATTGTTGTAAGCCCGCATGACCGGGATCTGCGTCAACGGGCATGCGCCGTCCGGCGCACCGAATGCTGAAAACGCCAGTCCTTCGTAAATCCAGCCGGGATCGTTCTTGACCCATTCACATTCCGTGTTCGAATGCGTATAGAAATGTGAATTTGGCCCCATCCTGATGCCTGCTGCGTTCAGTGCCGGATTGCCATAGAACCGGCACACGGGCGTCCCGCTCAAATTGCCGGCGTTGATGGTATAGCCGGTCTTGCGCCAGCCGGCGCCAGCCGAACCGGCCGCGATACCGGCCATTTCAGCCGTGTCTGCAGTCAAGAAATAATGCTGCAAATCCGTATTGTAAAACTCGACTGCCGCACCAGCCGCGCTGCTGGGCGCTGTGTAGTCGGCCAGCAAGCTATCGGCCGCACCGCCGCTGACCTGGTTCATCCGCGCCAGCTTGACCCGCGCCGTTGCATCTCCCTTCAAATGGGCATCCAGAAAGGTCAGTGTCCAGGTATAAATATCGGGTAAATCCTCGATGCGGATCGTATGCGGCAAGCCATCAATCGCCACCACATAACGCGACCCTGCCATGCGGCCCACGCCTTGCTCTGTCATGCCAAGCGGCGCGGTGGTATCGGCGGTGCCGGAGATCGCCATGAATGGCATGGTCACGCCCGCCGCGCCAGCCTGATTGTCGCCAAAGGCTGGCAACAGGCGCTGGCCAAAATACGGAACATAACCGACTGCCGCGATCACCCGCGGGTCTTTATGGATCGGGCGCGAATGCAGGCGTGGAATGACGCCGACCGTCAATTCCGCCCCCGCCAGCAACATCATGCTTTCGCCACCCAGGCTAGTACCGAAGCCGCCGATCCGCGCCGCATCCACATGGTCGCGAAAATCCGGATGTGCCAACACCATGTCCAGTGCCGCGCTGAGTGAATGGGGCCGGATCGCCTGCATTTCGACTAACTGATCGAAGCCGCCGCGTAAAAAGAGGTTCACCATATCGTCCAGACCATCCAGATGTACATCGGCAAAACGGGGGTCGCCATGGAAGGGCGCAATCACCACATAGCCATGGCTGGCAAAACGGGTAATAGTTTCTAGATACGCACCCGACAGCGGGCTACCACCCAGCCCATGCGAATACAGCAACACTGGGTAACGCTGCGCCGCATCGCCCCACAACGGCTTATCACCATTGCGCTGCATATGCGGCACCCGCCGCTCACCCTCAAGATCGACAGGATAGTCGGCGCGGGTATTGGCCTGCGAAGTCGGGTAACACACGATCATGGCGTAAGGCACGCTGTGCCCCGTCAGGTTGGGAAAGATGCGGCGATCTTCCGGTACCGCCAAGGTAAAAGTTAGTGTGCTTTGCGGTGTCGCCAACAAGCTGCTGACGTATTGTCCACTGATGCCTTCCCAATACGCCATCCGCGCTTCGTCGTCAGGCGCCGGGCCAAAATTTTGCTCGACACTGGTACAAGCCACGGGCTGCGTGGTCAAAGCCACCGGCGGCACAATGGCCAGCGGGTCGGCGGATGCGTTACCGATGACGCTGCCGATGAACAGAGTCAGCAAGGTTCCACATAATTTGCATATCAGCTTCATGTCGCGGTACTCCAATTAGGGGAAAGCCATTTTAGATCATGTTGCCTGACGGGATGCGCAATGTGTAGCACGCTATCGACGTAAGGCGCTCGTGGAATCGAACCAAATGGAATTGGTAGTAATGGAATAGGTAAATGTCTCACTGTCGATTTTCCAGCAAAAAATCGACGAACGTGCGGACTCTAGATGTGAGATGCCTGCCATGTGGATACAGTAATGTGAACGGTCTGGTGCGTCCCCCAAAATCGGCGAGCAATTCAATGAGCGAACCTTCTTTCAGGTCCTCTTCGACAAAGTACCGGTAAGTCTGGAACAGGCCGCCACCATGGCGTGCCAGCGTTACACCGCCCAATAAATCTTCCGAGCAAGAATAGCCGCCGCGTGTGAGGACATCTACTTCTTTGCCGTTTTGCTTAAACAGCCAGGCAATATTCCTGCCGCTACTTGGCAAGACAAACTGAATACAGTCGTGATTCTTGAGATCCTCCAGCACCACAGGTATTCCCGCGTGCGCAAGATAAACCGGTGCCGCAACCACGACCAATTGAGCGTCTTCCAGCTTGCGGGAAATCAGGTTTGAATCTGCCGGCGCTCTACCGCGAAGCCACGGAGTCCAAAGATTGACCCGATTCCCCT
>JAZKIX010000204.1:4982-14575 GCA_040384645.1 Pseudomonadota bacterium
ATGACCAAGTCATAGCATTCATCTGCAAAGCTGATATTTCGATTGCTTAAATGAATTTCAAATTGCACTTCGGGATAGCGGAGCCGAAATGCAGGCAAAAGCGGCAAGATTCGATAGTGGCCATACGGCGTCGGCATGCTAATGCGTACCAACCCTGAAATAAGGGATTGCTGGCCGGTGACTTCCCGCTCCGCTTCTACCAATTGAGTCAGCGCCTGCCGACACTGTTCAAAGTAAGCCTGCCCGCCATCGGTCAAGCGAATGCTTCGCGTCGTGCGGACAAACAACCGAACACCCAGCCGCTCTTCCAATCGAGACACAGAGCGACTAACTGCGGCCGGTGTCACACCCGCTGAAGTAGCTGCGGCAGTAAAGCTGCGTAACTCGGCGGCAAGGCAAAAAAGCTCAATGCTGCCTACCAGGACGTCGTCAAATTGTCGCTTCATATTCATTACCTGATGTATCAATTGATTTACAAAAACTACTATTTATCTATGAATTCGACATAAGTATAGTTCTTCCCATCGGAACACAGACGGCAGCAGCTTCTGTCAAGGCTTGCGGTTCTGACGACACCCAAGGACGACGATATCAAGCCACTTTTGATCAATTGAACACCATAATTAAAGGAACGATGTAATGGACAACAAGAAAACAGTAGTGATCACCGGCGCTTCGAGCGGCATTGGCTTGGGTCTTACAGCGGCCTATCTCAAGCGCGGCTTTAATGTTGTGGGCAACGCCCGAACCGAAGAGCGGCTTCGGAGCGCCGCCACAGCACTTGGCAATCCCGCCAATTTTCTCGCGGTGGCCGGTGACATCGGTGATCCAGCAACCGCGAAACAACTATTCGCGCGTGCTGTTGAAAGGTTCGGCAAAGTCGACATTTTGGTCAACAACGCCGGCATTTTCAACGCCAAGCCATTGACTGCATACACCACGGAAGAACTCGACAGCCTCATCAATACGAATCTGAAAGGATTTTTTTACGCGTCTCAAGAGGCGGTGGCGCATATGACGCCACGCAAAGAGGGACATATCGTCAGTATTACCGCAAGCATTGCGCTGCACCCCAATGCGAATGTTCCCGCGATGCTT
Source organism: Pseudomonadota bacterium (assembly GCA_040384645.1). GTDB lineage: Bacteria > Pseudomonadota > Gammaproteobacteria > Burkholderiales > Burkholderiaceae_D > JAZKIX01. The sequence goes on from JAZKIX010000204.1 coordinate 6,081, forward strand.
CCGATCCTGATCAAAGGCGGAATCAACAGCGCGACAAAGGCGCTCGCACTTGAACTCGCGCCGCACAACATCAAGGTCAATGCGGTCGCGCCAGGAATCATCGATACGCCGCTCTATACCAGCGATATGCACGATTTTCTGAAAAGATTGCAGCCGGTTGGCCATATCGGAACGGTTAAAGATGTTGCCGACGCCGTGCTTTACCTGACCGATGCCAACTTCACTACCGGCGTTGTCCTGCCGGTGGATGGCGGAATGGCCACAGGAACCTGGTAGCCGGGAACATAAAAGTAGGCACAGACGAAGTGCCACTAAAGCAGTTTTGAAGCGAAAACATCAATTGAAAGGCTGGAAAAATGCACGTGCATCCTGAAATTAGCGCCGTTCTCAAAAACTATTTTGATGGTATCTTCAACGGCGATACCGCTTTGTTAAGGACAACATTTCATCCTCACGCGGCCTTGTATGGCGAAATCAAGGGCGCTCAGTATTACAAAACACTTGATCATTATCTAGACGCCGTAGACCAGCGAAAATCGCCGCGGGAATTGAATGAAACCTATTTGATGGAAACGGTGAGTATCGACGTACTCGGCGACGTCGCTTCCGCCAAAGTACATTGCGTCATGCTTGGATTTAACTATGTCGATTTTCTTTCGCTCATTCGCATTGAAGGAAAATGGGTCATTGTAAATAAGCTGTTCACGCATGTTCCCACCTGAATTTTTTTTAATCCCTTTACTCTCACTTACCTGCTTAAAGAATTCCTATGCCATACGTCAATATTAAAATCACCCGCGAAGGCGTTACTGCTGAGCAAAAGGCTGCGCTTATCCAGGGTGCCACCGATCTTTTGGTGCGTGTTCTTAACAAAAATCCTGCTACCACGTTTGTCGTCATTGACGAAGTGGAGACCGATAATTGGGGTATTGCCGGGGAAACCGTTACTGCCTTGCGCTTGCAGCAATCTGCACAGAAGTAGCGCTGATATGACACTAATCTTGATCGCGGATTCCATGTGCTCTTGGTGCTACGGCTTCGGGAAAGAGCTTTCACTACTGATGGTTGTAGTGGTCTAATTTGCACGGACACCTCGATAGGTGGAAAACCCACCATCCGAGGAGTTTCACTTGACAAGGCAACGCAGGCAATTTGACACCAGTTTCAAACTGGAAGTGGTACGCATGATTAAAGAACAGGGTCTGAGCGTACCGCACGTCAGCCAAAGCATGAACATCGGCCAATAAAGGCCAACCTGATTTTGCTCGCCATGGGCTTCGTCTCACCGATCCAGCAAATGCTGGACGCATTCACAGTATTTCTGTTGCCTTGCTCCCACCGCACTTTTTTGCTTAGGAGTATTCAGCTTAGGCGATGACGGTGAAGACGACTACCGATTAAAAAGTCAGGATTCATGTGCACAGTCGCTGTTTGGCCTAGCAACATGGTGCATTCGCCTTTTTAAAATGACATGAACACTTTCGGCCAACAGAAGCTGTCAGCACTGCTCTTCGGTTTTGTAACAACGCATTGAGACCAGTACGGCGTCGTGTTAGTGAATGGTCCGCATGGTAGGCGGACCGGTTCATCAATTTATTGAATGGGCCAAGTCGGTGTCGAAACGGTCCAAGTGCATTACCTTGGTCCATGCCGCCACAAAATCGTGCACAAACTTCGTTGCCGCGTCGGCGCTGGCGTATACCTCGGCGATTGCACGTAGCTGGGCGTGCGAGCCAAATACCAGATCGACGCGGGAGGCGCTCCACTTGTGCGCACCCGTCTTGCGATCACGCCCTTCGAAGCGGTCCAGGGTACGTGAAACCGGTGTCCACTGCGTATTCATATCGAGCAGTTCGACAAAGAAGTCGTTGCTCAGGGTGCCCGGCCGTTTGGTGAACACGCCGTCCTGACTGCCGCCGACATTCGTGTCTAGCACCCGCATGCCACCAATCAGTACCGCCAGTTCTGGCGCGGTCAAGGTCAGCAGTTGCGCTTTGTCGACCAGCAGCGCCTCGGCAGGCACACTGTAATGCGCCTTTTGGTAATTGCGGAAACCGTCGGCAATCGGTTCGAGCGGCTCGAATGACTGCACATCTGTTTGCTCTTGAGAAGCATCGGTGCGACCTGGGGTGAACGGCACGGTGACCGCGTGGCCAGCATTCTTTGCGGCCTGCTCCACACCGACATTTCCTGCCAATACGATCAGATCGGCCAGCGATATATTCTTGCCGCCGGCGTTGAACGCTTGGGCAATCTGCGCCAGCGTGCCGAGTACCTCGCTGAGTTGTTCCGGCTGGTTGACAGCCCAGTCCTTTTGCGGCGCGAGACGAACGCGAGCGCCGTTTGCGCCACCGCGCTTGTCGGAGCCGCGGAAGCTCGATGCAGATGCCCACGCTGTAGCGACGAGCTGGGCAACCGTCAACCCGGATGCCCGCAGTTTTTCTTTCAGTGCCGTGACGTCCTGGTCATCGACCAGAGCGTGCTGGACATCGGGGACGGGGTCTTGCCAAATAAACACTTCGGCTGGCACTTCGGCGCCAAGATAACGGGAACGCGGCCCCATGTCGCGGTGGGTCAGCTTGAACCAGGCGCGCGCAAACGCATCGGCGAACTGGTCCGGGTTTTCAAAGAACCGCCGAGAAATTTTTTCGTACGCCGGATCCATGCGCAGCGCCAAGTCAGTTGTCAGCATGGTAGGGCGATGGCGCTTGCTGGCGTCATGTGCATCTGGGACGAGTCCGTCGCCGCCGTTCGCGACCCACTGGTGTCCGCCAGCCGGGCTCTTCGTCAATTCCCATTCGAAGCCGAACAGGTTCTCAAAATAATTGTTGCTCCATTGCGTAGGCGTGCTGGTCCACGTCACTTCGAGGCCACTAGAAATGGTGTCGCCAGCTTTGCCGGTGCCATAGCTGTTGGCCCAGCCAAATCCCTGTGATTCAATACCCGCGCCCTCCGGTTCAAAGGAAACGTGTTCTGCGGCCGCTGCACCGTGGGTTTTGCCAAAGGTATGGCCGCCGGCAATGAGCGCGACGGTTTCTTCATCGTTCATCGCCATGCGAGCGAAGGTGTCACGGATGTCGATGGCAGAGGCGAGCGGATCTGGCTTGCCGTCCGGCCCTTCCGGGTTAACGTATATGAGTCCCATTTGCACGGCTGCCAGCGGATTTTCGAGGTCTCGCGTATGAAGCACCTCGCTGTTGTCGTCTTTCGGCAGCACGGCGTGGCCCGCGTCGACTCCGGGCGAGCCTTGCGAGTAACGCACGTCGCCGGCCAACCATTTGTTTTCGCGACCCCAGTACACATCCTGGTCCGGTTCCCACACGTCCGGCCGGCCGCCGGCGAAACCCAGCGTCTGGAAGCCCATGCTTTCTAGCGCTACGTTGCCGGTCAAAATATACAGGTCGGCCCAGGAGATCTGCTTGCCATATTTCTGTTTGATGGGCCAAAGCAGTCGACGCGCCTTATCGAGGTTAACGTTGTCGGGCCAGCTGTTGAGTGGTGCGAAGCGCTGCTGGCCACGGCCGGCGCCGCCGCGGCCATCGCCGATACGGTAGGTGCCGGCGCTGTGCCATGCCATTCGCACAAACAGAGCGCCATAGTGCCCGAAGTCGGCAGGCCACCAATCCTGTGAATCAGTCATCAAGGTGGTGAGATCCTGTTTCAACGTAGCCAAATCGAGCGTTTTGAATGCCTCGGCGTAATCGAAATTTTGGGACATCGGATCCGATTTCGACGAGTGCTGGTGAAGGAGATCGAGGCGCAACTGCTGCGGCCACCAGTCCTTGTTAGTCGTACCAACACCCATTGCGGTACTGAAGGGGCATTTAGCTACTGCTTTTTCTGTACTCATTGCTGATCCTGTCTTTAAGAAAGTGAATTGCTTGCAACATAGCCCGCAATCGAAACATATTCTGGCCAAGTATATGCAGCGAAGAGAGATTGAGGAAATTAATTGTCTGTATTAACTTGGTAGAAAAGGACTATGAAATATGATTTTCATTCGAATCGTTTGTGGAGCGCATGATGATCCAAAGCATGCTCGCGGCCGGCGCCACGGGCGTGCAGAGTGCCGCGCCCATTATATTTGGCACCTATAAGGATCTTTAATTGTTAATTTTCTATATAATTAATATCTTATAAGTGCTATATAAGCCCGACATGGAATGCCAACTACAAATTTTCCTTGAAAATACCTGGCGTGATTGCGCCATTATTTCCGTGCCGGAGCCGGCGCAGGGTGGTGTAAATACCCATGCGGTATTTGAATACGATCTCGATTATGCCTTTGCCGCTGGAAGCGAAGCTGTTTCGCTGGCTTTTCCGGTCGATGCGCGGCGCCATGTCTTGTTGCAGTGGCCAGCTTTTTTATACGACCTGATCCCGCAGGGAAACGGGCGTAAATACCTGTTGGGCTTGCTTGGTCTGGCCGATGGCATGGCCGCCGATTTCCCCTTGCTGTGTGCTGGCGCTTTCAATGCGATTGGGCGGATTCGCATCCGGCAGGCCGTCGATTATTTCCAGGTACATATCGAGCGGCACGACAGCGATGGCTTGCAACAGGGCCTGAGTCTGGAACAGATCCTGGCACGTGGCGAATCGTTTGTGGAGCGCATGATGATCCAAAGCATGCTCGCGGCCGGTACCACCGGCGTCCAGGGCGCCGCGCCCAAATATCTGCTGACCAAGGATTACGCCGGCCTGTGGCATGCCGATGGTGCTTTAGCTGATGCCAACGCGGCAGAACATTTCATCGTCAAACTGCCGCGTGGCAAAGAAGCAGTCGATAAAAAATTGTTGCGCAACGAAGCGGCATACATGCAAGTGGCTACCGCGATGGGCCTGCGCACCACCGGCGGGGTAGTGCATCAGGACGATATGCTGTTCGTGCCGCGCTTTGACCGCAGCGTGCAGCAAGGCCAGGTGTTGCGCCATCATCAGGAAAGTGCCGCCGCGATTGCCGGCGTGGCTGGCTTCGACGCCCGGCCCAGCCAGTTTCAATTGCTGCATGCGCTGCGCTCGGTGCTGAGCGACAAGACCGCCGACACCATCGAATTTCTCAAGCGCGACGTACTTAATCTCGCCATGCGCAATACCGACAACCATGCGCGCAATACGGCCGTGCAAAAGATCGGTAATACCGTGTGCCTGACACCCTTATTCGATTTTGCGCCGATGTATCTCGATCCCGAAGGCATCGCCCGCGCTGCACGCTGGTATCACCCGGACAGCAAAAAAGAATTGCAGCACTGGGGCGACGTGATTGACACGCTGGCGGTTGCCCCTGACGAGCGCCAGCGCATTCGTCAAGAAATGGCGGCATTCGGCAAGCGGCTGGCCGGACTAAGCGATTGCATGCGGCAAGCGGCGGTTGACGACGACATCATCGAACATCTGCAAAAAGGGATCGACGAGCAACAGCGCCAATTGCACGATGTGGAGTTAAAGCATTATGGATAAACGTAGAAAACCCATCGACAAAGACCTGATTCGCCAGCAGCGCGACGAACTGGACGCCGCCATCGCACGCGGTGAATTGAGCCTGCAAGAAGCGTTGAAACGCATGCGAAAAATTTCACGCCTGACGCAAGTCGAATTTGCCGCCCATCGCGGTGTCAGCGTCAAAGTGATCAAGGAAATCGAGCGCGGCATCGCCAATCCCACGGTCAATACGCTGAACCAAATTGGTAGCATTTTTGGGCTAAGGGTGGGGTTTGTGCGGGTGGGTGCGGAAGCGCTGCCAGCTTAATTGATAGTGCGGAAAAATGTGAAATATAGGGAGTATATGGCATTTTACCCCTTTATCCGCACGATTTAATTGGTCAAAATAAAATACATATCCCAGTATATTTTAGGCCTTTGAGCCTGCGTTTGAGCCTTGTTTGAGCCGCAAAAGTACAGGCGCATTACGCCTGCATTCCCTATAACTGCCCGCTTTCCTTGATATCCAAATACCGGTTCACCAGCGCCATGCTCAATTTTTCGGGCGTAATGTCGATCAGTTGTTGCGCGCGGATGCCGAGGCGTTTGATGGCGTCGCGGCGTTGTTGCAGATAGTGCGTAGTGGCGGAAAAGCGTAGCGCATCGGCAAAATCATGGACTGGCGCGGCGATGGCGTTGTCGAGTGCTTTTTCGCGCAGGCTGGCGCACAGCACCAGGTGTTTGGTGGAGAGTAATTCGCAGGCGGTGCGCATGGCGAGGTCGTCTTCGTCGCGCAAATTGGTGATCATCACCACGAAGGCGCGCTTGCGCAAGCGGGTCAGCAAGGCACTGGCGGCGAGGGTGTAGTCGGGCGCAATTTCTTGTGCTTGCAAGTCGTAGACGCAGGCCAGCAGGCGGTCCAGCCCGATCCGGCCCTTGTGTGGGCTGACCCAGCGGATTTCACCGCCGAAGGTCATCAGGCCGACCGCGTCGCCCTGTTTTTGCGCCATGAAACTGAGGGTCAGTACCGCATTGAGCGCGTGGTCGAAATGGTTGGTGGCGTCGTCTTGCGCCAGCATGCGGCGACCGGTGTCGAGCAAGAAAACGACTTGCTGGTCGCGCTCTTCTTGATATTCGCGGCTGATCGGTTTTTGAAGGCGGGCAGTGGCTTTCCAATCGATCGAGCGCAGGCTGTCGCCAGGGCGGTATTCGCGCAATTGGCGGAAGTCGGTGCCTTCACCACGGCGCCGTTTGCGGATCGCGCCGGCAGTGGGCGAGCGGCGGTCGGTCGCGGTCAGGGTATGGCCGAGCAATTTTGAAAAATCCGGGAATACTTTGATCTCGCTGACCGGCCCGATCCGATGCAGCCGTTGCCACAAGCCAAGCGGCGAGCCGAGCCGGATATGGGGCGCGCCAAAACTGGCATCGCCGCGCCGGTCAGGACAGACGCGATAGCTGACGGCAGCGAAATTGCCGGCTGCGATCTGGGTCGCGTAAGGCATGCCTTCCATCTTCCAGGCGCTGGGGTAATCGTCGAACAGTGTCATGTCGAGCTTGCGGCGGCCATGGTTGTGCAGCGTCAGCGTGACCTTGTTCCAGACTTCGACCGGCCACACGCCGGCCAGCGTGCGTTCAATCTGCAGTTGCGGGCTGCGGTATGACAAGGCCAGATCGATTGTGCCCATCAGCAATAATGCTGCGCCGACGCCTTGCCAGACGGTCGTCAATAAAGGCATCGGCAACACGCCGCTAACAAAGCCCAGCGCGGCCCAGGCAAAAACGAGATAGAGCAAACGGCGGGAAGGCGTCATGGCAATGGCTTAGATAGATCAGGCACGCGGCGCAGCCACTTGCTGGATTAAGTTAGCCAGTACATCGTCGCTGCTCAAGCCATCAAGTTCGCTTTCCGGCGACAGCGCGATGCGATGCCGCAATACTGGCAGACTGGCAGCCTTGATATCGTCCGGCGTCACGTAGTCGCGCCCGCTCATCAAGGCCATGGCGCGCGCCACCCGCACCAGCGCAATGCAGCCGCGCGGGCCGGCGCCGATGGCGATGCCGGGCCAGTCGCGGCTGGCGCGCACCAGCCGCACGGCGTAAGCGGCGACGGCGTCATCGATGCTGATCTGGGCGGTAATCTGTTGCAGGGTGACAATGGTTTCTGGCTTGACCAAGGTCGCCACTTGCGCCACTTCCAAGCCGTCACCGATGCGGCCACGGGTGACGATTTGCAGCAGCGCAATTTCTTCCATTTCGCTCGGGTAATCGATCCGCACTTTGATCAAGAAACGGTCGAGCTGCGCTTCCGGCAGCGGATAAGTGCCTTCGTTTTCCAGCGGATTTTGGGTTGCCAGCACCATGAAGGGCGCGGCCAGCGTGTGCGACTCGCCTTCAATCGTGACTTGGCGTTCTTGCATTACTTCCAGCAGGGATGACTGGGTTTTGGCGGGGGCGCGGTTGATTTCATCGGCCAGCAGCAGATGGGTAAAAACAGGTCCTTTGCGCACGCTGAAAGATTGGTCTTTCATATCGAACACGGCGTGTCCCATGACGTCGGCCGGCATCAGGTCGGGCGTGAACTGGATGCGGGAAAATTCGCCGGCGAAGGTCTTGGCCAGCGCCTTGACCAATAGTGTCTTGCCCAGGCCGGGCACGCCTTCGATCAAGACATGGCCGCCGGCCAGACAACAGGCCAGTACCTGATCGACCACCGCTTGCTGACCCACCACAGCGCGGCTGATTTGTTCGCGCATGCGGCGCACGATTTCAATCGCTTGCTGCAAACGATCGGCCGGTATGGCCGAGCTGACGGCGGGGCTGCTGAAGGTACTGGTGACGGCGCTATCGCTCATAATATTTGCTCAATCGTTGAAGTGTTTGAATTTGACGGATGAATTCTAGCGGGGCTTTGCAGGCCGGTTCGTGCAGCGCCAGCGTCAGGTCGGCTGTGCTCAACCGGCATAGCAGTGCCAGTTGCCGGATTTGTTCTTCCTGCGGTAAAACCAGAATTTCAGGTGCCAGGCGTTGCAAGAGGCTGCGCGTGCGCTGGCGCACTGCGGTCAGCAAAATATCGCGCC